>JAFZFU010000103.1 GCA_017555745.1 Bacteroidales bacterium | reverse complement strand
GTAGTGTCCGTTGGTGGGATTAGGATATACTTGGGTGCTGATGTTTGCCAAAGCATCTGCCGATGACGGAGAGGATTGTTTTGTTTTTGCTCCCGCTATATCCCACAAAAAGTTTCCTCGCACCAATGCCATAAATGTGCTATCGTTACCAAAAACGATATTGCTGTAGTATAGCTTGCTGTCGGCTATGCTGTCGGGGTAATAGTATTCATCGTTTACCATAAGCACCAAGCTGTCGCAGTTGGCAGGCAATAGCAAGGTGTCTACTGCTATCGCGTAATGTGTGGTATCCCATACATTGCTGCCAAGTGTTTGATTTACTTTCCATATTCGGCTCAGGTATTCTATACTCGACAGTGTGTCTTGAATAAATTCTAATGCTCCGTCGTTGTCGCCCAACAAACAGAAACGTCCCTGCATAAGGCTGTCGGCATACAGCGTTATAACACTGTTGTCGCATTCGCTTGCACTCTTCATCTGCACAAGACCATAGGTGCTGTCTACTCCAACGCCTGTAATTCTGTTATGATACTTTTTATTGTCGTTGTATCGCCAAACTATGTTTCCGTATCCGTCGGTGTAGTTTACAGGTCCTAATGTTACACCGTATTTTATTGCAAGGTAGCTTTGTACCCGTCTTAAAAGTCCCATTCCGGGTTTACCTTCAAAGTACATTACTTCTGCCACTTTGATGTGTGTGGGCATGCTGTCGGATGCTCCCAATACCAATCTGCAATACCTTTGATTGCTGTCGGCTTCTAAAGAGGTACTTTGCTGAAGGGTGTTGATAATTGGTCCGGGACGATTGTCGGCACTGTATTGTATGTAGGTCTTGCCGTGATGTATGTTGCGTGTGGTAAGACCATTTCGGATACTATCGTTGAAATGCAATTGCCATACCTGCTTTTCGGCACTCTCGCCCATGGCATGGTATACTACTATGGCTGTATACTCTTCAAAATAAGGAATGCTATCCAATTCAATACTTTGATTATTGTTTAAAACTACAGCCGGATTGTAGTTGTAAGATGTATTTCCATTACTGCATTTCCACCAATAACTTGGTGTCAATTGTGCTTGTGCTGTGTGTGCAAATATAAGTAACAAAATGCCTATTTTAAATATTGCTCTTTTCATGATTATTTGTTTTTTTATACGTGGCAAATGTACAAAATATTTCCAAATCACCAAAATAAAATATCAAAAAAAATATCATATATTTGGTATATTATTATTAATCAATGATATTACATAAGAATATTTTTATTGCATTTATTGTGTTTTTATGCTCTTTTTACATAAAATTTGTCGAACAAAGGTAATTTTTTGACTGCTTTGTTCTTAGTTTTATTGGTTATGTCGGCATATATTTTTGTGGTATCGATATCGGAATGGCACATGAGTTGCTGAACGGTATAGATAGATACATCGTAGGTGAGCAGCATAACGCAGAAACTATGTCGGGCGGTATGGAACGATACTCTTTTTCGTATCTTGGCTGCTTTGCACCACCGTTTTAAGAACTTGTTTATATTTTGAGAAAACTCATTGGCAAAAACTTTACTGCCACTGCGTTTCAGACTGCGTAGCAGGTTTTCGGCTTGGGCACATAGTGGTAATACTTCGTTGGTGTTGGTTTTTTGTTGATGGTACTCTAAAAACAGATGTTTGTTATGTGTTTTTACATTTTTCCATTGCAGGTTTGCCACATCGCTGAATCGCAATCCTGTACTGCACGAAAAGAGAAACATATTCTTCATATTGTCGTATTTTTCGGGCATGGATGTTGAAAACAACCGTTTCAACTCTCGTTCGGTAAGGAACGACTTCTTGCTTTGTTCGCGTTTGGGTCGCTTAACCCGGCGAAGGATACGCTCATCGAATAGCTCGTTCTTATAGGCATCGTTCAAAACACATGCCAGCTTTTGAAAGTACAGCCGTACAGTGCCGCGCTGCAAACCTTGGCGTTCAAGGTAGGTGATAAAGTTTTGGATATATTCCGTAGTAACATCTTCCATATTACAGTCGCCATAGTCTTGGAGGTGTCGCATCATAAGGTGATACGACGATTTTGTCTTTTCCTGTATGCAGGCTTTGGATACGTATGCGGCGGTATAGTCCAGGAGTTTCACCACAGGGCGTGCAACGGCACTGCTCGCTCCAAAGTCGGCTTCGTAAGAATAGTGATTTTCATTGTCCGATTCGGTCGACGACAACGAGATTACAAGCTCACCACTTGCCGAAAAACCTATATTTTTAACGTCGAAAGAAAAATTTGATTGTATTACAACTTTCATATCTATAACACTTTATCTTTATTAAATAATATCTTTTACTGAACAAAGTTACATTTTTTCTTTTATATATCAAAAATAATTATTACTTTTGTACTTTCAAAACAAACAGCAAGATGAGCAACTATATTACATATAATCCCTATATAACTTCGACCAAAAAAGGTGGAGTATCGGCTGTTTTTTTGAGTAAAAAACCACAAAATTTCCACATCTCCAACACTTCTCAAACCGCTTTAAAAGAATATGTTTACTGTGGTTTGGAGTTATGCTCTTTCACCGGGAAAGAACGCGACTCAGAGACAGGCTTTTCCTACTTCGGAGCGAGGTATTATGATTCGGATTTGATAACGGGATGGCTTAGCGTGGATCCGCTTGCAGATAAGTATCCGAGTCATTCTCCATATCAGTATTGTCGG
>JAFZFU010000102.1 GCA_017555745.1 Bacteroidales bacterium | reverse complement strand
TTTTCTCATCGTACTTGAAATTTTCTCTTCTTTTTCTTTTGGTTTCTTTATTCATATTTTGTTGACTTTTGTGTCAACTTTTTTCAGCACAAGACACATGAGACAAAGGACGAAAGGCAAAGGACAATAGACAATTTCTACTTTCGACTTTTTTCGAAGACTAAGAGACAACAAGTCAACGAGACAACAAGTGATGGCTTCGACAGACTTATAGTCTTGTGGACTATTGGTCTTGCGAAGCGACAGCGAAGCCTCAAAAAACACATGTTCGTCGTTGTTAGCCCGATCTCACCCCTGTATACCCCCTTTAGGGGTATACTTAGGGGTGGTTAGGTCGTAGGGCTTACAACGGCGCCATCGATTCTTATTTTTTAGACAACGGACGACAGGCTTTGAGCGATGAGCAGTGGGCTTTGGGCAATGAGCCACGAGCCTGAAAGATTCTACCATATACAACCCTATGGCACAGCCTTGGGATATAAGCGACATAAAACTACGGGTAAAAGACATGAGACAAAGGACAAAAGACGTTTGTCGTTCGACATTCGACGTTTATCCTTAAGCCTTAAGCCTTAACCCAAATCATCTTTCGTCCTTCGCCTTTAGACATTTGTCCTTAAGACAACCGGCATCGACGGACTTGTAGTCTTGTAGTCTCATGGACTGGTGGTCTGCTGTTTGTAAATGTAATTTTATTCTTTGTATAACTATTTGATTACCTTGTTAGTATGTAATTGGTTGAGAAAATTATATATTTTTTTCTTTCAAAAAGTGGTATAAGTAAAATATTTTTCCTAAATTTGCGATTTGGTAAGGCTTTTAAAATTTAGTAATAAAAAGGGCTTATCATCAACGAAATTAATAACATAAATAAATATATTATGTCAACATTATTAGTAATATTACAAGCTGCAGTACAATATTTGGCATTTGCCAAAATAGGAGCAGCAATAGGAGCAGGCTTAGCAACATTGGGAGCCGGTATAGGTATTGGTAACATTGGTAAAAGTGCAATGGAAGCAATAGCTCGTCAACCTGAAGCCACAGGCAATGTTCGTACCAGTATGATTATCGCTGCTGCGTTGGTAGAAGGTGTTGCATTCTTTGCTTGCGTGGTTTGTTTACTTATCGTGTTTATGTAAACAACGGCAATATAGGGAGTTGCTACGCTTGGTAGTAACTCCTTATGTTAAATAAGTGGTAATAAAATAAACAATATAAAACATGGATAGTGCATTAATTACTCCGGGATTAGGTGTTATATTTTGGATGGTAATATCGTTTGCCATCTTGGTATTTATCCTATTAAAGTTTGGATGGCCCGTAGTTATAAAAACACTCAAAGAACGCGAAGAGAGTATCAATAATTCGTTGTTGGCAGCCGAAAAAGCCAAAGACGAATTGCTACAATTGCAAACCAACAGAGAAGAGTTGCAAAAGGAAGCAAAAATAGAACGTGATGAGATGTTGCGTAACGCACGATTGACCAGCGAAAAGATTATCGAAGAGTCGAGATTGAAGGCTGCCGAAGAAGCTGATAGAATAGTGGAAATGGCCAAGCAAAGCATTGAATACGAAAAGATGCAGGCTTTGCATGATTTGAAAAATCAAATGGCAAATCTTTCTATCGAGATAGCCGAAAAGCTGTTGAAACAAGAACTTGCCGACAAAGAGAAAGCAAGCGCGTTTATTAAACAGGAACTTGAAAATGTGCATTTGAATTAGATTGTTAGAAAACATTTTGATTGCTTGTGGAAAATTATAGGATAAATACAAATTATGCCAAATCGTTGTTTTTGTTGGCATTGGACACCGATAAGTTGGACATCGTTTTCGACGATATGAAAATGGTGTGCGATGTGTGTGTCGAAAATCATGTACTTAATGTTGTGTTTGCCAATCCCACTATCAAAGAATCGAAAAAGATAGCCATAGTAAAGGATTTGTTTGCCGCAAGGGTAGATAAACTTACACAACTGTTTCTTGATTTTGTGGTGCGCAAACGCCGTGCCGTCAACCTAAAAGGTATAGCATTGGCATATATGGAGATGTATCGCAAGCATAAAAATATTATGCTTTCGGAACTACGTACTGCCATAGACGTGGATGGCGAGATAGAAAGCATGATAAGCGAAATGATAAAGGAATATACAAATATGGATGTGGAATTGAAGACAATAACCGACAGTACTATGTTGGGTGGTTTTTGTGTGTCGTTTGACAACAATTTGTATGATGCACGTTTGCGAACTCAAATCGCCAAATTGCGCAAAGAGTTCAGCAAGAATATATATGAAAAAGGAATATAACGAAACAAAAGAATTAAAACTAAATATATAACATAATGGCTGAGATAAAACCTGCCGAAGTGTCGGCAATACTAAAGAAACAATTAGCAGGTGTTGATTTAAATGTAGAATTGGAAGAAATCGGCACCGTTCTTACAGTGGGTGATGGTATTGCTCGTGTATATGGTTTGAACAATGCACAATCCGGAGAGTTGGTAGAATTTGCCACCGGTGAGCAAGGTATAGTACAAAATTTGGAAGAAGATAATGTTGGTGTCGTTATGTTGGCCGAATCGAAGGCTATCAACGAAGGAGACACAGTAAAACGTACCAAACGTATTGCTTCCATAAAGGTTAGCGAAGCAATGGTGGGTCGTGTTATAAACACCATTGGCGAGGCTGTTGATGGTAAAGGTCCTATCGAAGGCGAGATGTTTGAAATGCCGTTGGAACGTAAGGCTCCGGGTGTTATATTCCGTCAACCCGTTGAAGAACCTTTGCAAACAGGTATTAAGGCTATTGACTCGATGATTCCTATCGGACGCGGACAACGTGAGTTGATTATTGGTGACCGCCAAACAGGAAAAACAGCCATTGCCATAGATACTATAATAAATCAGAAAAGTTTTTACGATGCAGGTAATCCTGTATATTGTATATATGTGGCATGTGGTCAGAAAGGTTCTACCGTAGCCAATTTGGTTAAAACATTGGAAGAGAAAGGTGCAATGGCCTATACCATCGTGGTGGTGGCTACTGCATCGGACCCTGCTGCTATGCAGTTTTATGCTCCTTTTACAGGTGCTGCCATAGGCGAATATTTTCGCGACACAGGTCGTCACGCTCTTGTAATATACGACGATTTGAGTAAGCAGGCTGTTGCCTACCGCGAAGTGTCGTTGCTTCTTCGCCGTCCTCCGGGACGTGAAGCATATCCGGGAGATGTGTTCTACTTACACTCTCGCTTGTTGGAACGTGCCGCAAAGATAATAAAATCCGATACCATAGCCGCCAATATGAACGATTTGCCCGAATCGCTTAAGGGTAAGGTGCGTGGAGGTGGTTCGCTAACGGCGTTGCCTATTATAGAAACACAAGCCGGTGACGTGTCAGCATATATACCTACCAACGTGATTTCGATTACCGATGGTCAGATATTTTTGGAAACAAACTTGTTCAACTCGGGTGTGCGTCCTGCTATCAATGTGGGTATATCGGTGTCGCGCGTGGGTGGAAAGGCTCAGATAAAATCCATGAAGAAGATTGCCGGCACTTTGAAACTCGACCAAGCTCAGTATCGCGAGTTGGAGGCATTCTCTAAATTCGGCTCCGATTTGGATGCTGCAACAAAGGCAGTATTGGACAAAGGTGCCAGAAATGTGGAAATACTAAAACAACCTCAGTATACACCTATGAAGGTTGAAGAACAGATAGCCATAATATATTGTGGTACCAATGGTTTGTTGATGGATGTGCCTATCAATAAGATTCACAATTTCGAAGTAGAATATATTTTCTATTTGAGAGAAAATAATCCTTCGGTATTGGAAAACTTAAAGAACGGAAAATTGCTTGACGACGATTTGAAGATATTGCACGATGTGGCTTTGGATTTGGCTCGTAAATATAGCAATAAATAGCTTTTGCAAACACTCTAACAGCATAGAAGAATGGGAAATCTAAAAGAAGTCAGAACTCGTATAGCTTCGATAGGCTCTAACCAGAAGATTACTTCGGCAATGAAGATGGTGTCGGCGGCTAAGTTTCGCAGGGCTCAGAATGCGATATACACCATGAGACCTTATTCCGAAAAGCTTAGCGAGATAATAAGTAATATAAATGTGGAAGATGGTGTGGATACTCCATACCACGAAACACGCAAACCGGAAAGGGTATTATTGGTAGTAGTGGCTTCGAATAAAGGATTATGTGGCGCTTTTAACTCTAATATTATCAAAGAGGCCAATAGAAGAATAGAGTATTATTCCGAGCCCGGCAAAAATATAGAGTTGAGCATGATAACTATCGGAAAACGAGTAACGGAGTTCTTTTCGAAACGTACCGCTTATGTTACCGACTCGTTCGACGATGTATTGGATAAGTCGTCGTTTGACAATATTTCTTCTATAGCCGAACTTGTAATGACTCGTTTTTGTGCCAAGAAGTATGATAGGGTAGAGTTGATATACAATAAGTTTAAAAACTCTCTTACACAGATAGTTTCTACCGAGCAGTTTTTGCCTATCGTTAGCGATAGCGCCAAGGCCGACAATGGTGGTAAACAGCAAAACGATTATATTTTTGAGCCCGACAAGCAAACGATACTTAAAGAGATGATACCTCTTTCGTTGCGTTCGCAATTTTATAGAGTGTTGTTAGACTCGTTGGCTTCGGAACACGGAGCCCGTATGACGGCTATGCAAAAGGCTACCGACAACGCCAACGAACTGCTGAAAGAACTAAAATTGACATACAACAAGGCTCGACAAACCGCTATCACAAACGAAATTATAGAGATAGTGAGTGGCGCCGAGGCATTGAATGGATAACGATAAATTAGCATATCAAAGCCGAAATTATTGCTGATTTCGGCTTTTTTTATTAATTGAAAAATACGATGAAATACATAAAAGCATATTTAGACAAACTATCAATTTTGCAAAAGATTGAATATATTGTTCTTTTTTTGTTGGCTTTTACCATTCCTATCGGTTGGCAAGTGGCTACAAAAATAGTTGTATTATTGATAGTGGTAATGGTGATACGCTGTGTGGCCGAAAAGGGTAGGGGATTGTCATTGAGTAGGCATTCAAACAAAAAACTTTATCTCTTCTTTGCCACCACTTATATCATGTATGCCATAAGTATGCTATACACGTCCAACGTTTCGGATGGATGGCAGAATATGGAAAAGAAATTGTCGTTTATTATCTTTCCGCTTTTCTTTTTTGTGTCGGATCTGACCTATTTGTCGTCGAAACGGATAAAGGCTTTGTTTTATGCTTTTTTGTCGGGACTGCTGTTATTTATATTAAGCAATATGCTGTGGGCTATATACGATTTTATAGTCCTCGATGCCCCAATACGACGTTTTTTGGGATGGGAAATAACCAAGATTAATTATATCCACCACACATATATAGCTATGTATGCCTGTTTCGGTATCATATACAGCTTTGTGGAATTGTTCGACAATCATCTTAAATCAAAGGGTAAGATCGCATTTTTGTTGTCTGCATTAGTGCTTTCGACACTCTTTGTAATATTGGTAGAGTCTCGTGCAGGTATATTATGCATGTTTTTGTTGTTTGCATGCTTGTTTGCATGGTTGTTCTTTGTTAAGAAAAAACGTATGATAACGATGTGCGTGGGTACTGCATTAGCCGTATTGTTGGTAATATTCTTTTTGTTGTTTCCAAGTGGATTGAATCGTATTATCAAAACACAACAAGACTTGGTGGATACCGAACATAAAGAGGATATACGCATCACACTGCTGAAAGCCGGCTTATCGGTAGCAAAAGAAAATTGTATGTTTGGTGTTGGTGTGGGCGATAGGTGCGATGTGCTTATCAAATACTACGAAGATAACAATTTGGAATGTGGCGACCTAAACTCCCACAATCAGTTTGTAGACACTACCATAAGCATAGGAATATTGGGATTGTTGTTACTATTGGGGTATTTTGTGGTGCCTATAGTGTTCTTTGCTATCAATAAACGATGGGATGTGGTAATGCTGTTGTTCCTTTTTTCGATAGCTTTTAATGCAGTGTTTGAGGCAGTGTTTGAGACACAAACGGGTATTTTATATTTCAATTTTATATTTTGTTTGCTTTTCTACGACAGATTTGTGGTCGGCAACAATACGCTTGCAATTAGCGAGAATAATCAATAACGGAATATTTATTAATAGAATATATTAAAGTAGTAATTAAATAAAAAAAATACAGATATGGACTATACAATAAACATTAAAAAAGGAATAGGAGAACTATTGTTCGATATGAGTGTGGAAGATGTTAAACACTTGTTGGGCGAGCCTACCGAGATAGAGAATATAGACAATGGTATGGACGAAGAAACATTGGTTTTACACTACGACGAATTGGGCTTGACACTATTTTTTGAAGGCGAACCTCGATTGTTGAACTGTATAGATACCGATAATGAAGAAACAGTTTTGTTTGGACAAAAGGTATACGAAATGCAAGAAAAAGAAGTGGCACACCTAATGGTGACTAACAATTATTTTGCCGAAGATATCGAAACCGAATCGTGGGGCGAACGTCGTGTAAGCTTTAGCGAAGCTAATGTAGATTTCTTTTTCGAAGATGACGAATTAGTATCCATCGTTTTTGGTAAGTAAGTGATATGAATACATCGTATGCATTGTTTTCTACAGCCTATTTTCCACCTATAAGTTATGTGGCTGCTATGCTGAATAAGCAGGTGGTAGTAGTGGAACAATACGAAACATTTCCTAAGCAAACATATCGCAATCGTGCTGTTGTGGCTACTGCAAATGGTTTATTGCCCCTTTCGGTACCTGTGATACGCACAAATGGAAACCACACCTATACCAAGGATATGGATATATGCTACAACGAAAATTGGGCTGCCAAACATTGGCGAGCCATTGAATCGGCATATAACTCTTCGCCATATTTCTTGTATTACAAAGATGATGTTGAAGCGATATTAAACAAGAAACATCGTACTTTGTTGGAGCTTAATATGGATATTCTTGCATTTGTGTTTAAGAAATTGAAAGTGGCTAAAGATATCATCCTTTCGACCGATTTTGTGGTAGTCGATGCCAATGCGGATATAGAGGATTATCGCAACCGCTTTTCGCCAAAGAACAAAGAAATAATCCAACTGCCACCCTACGACCAAGTGTTTGAAGACCGATATGGTTTCCAACAAGACTTAAGTATATTGGATTTGCTTTTCAATATGGGGCCGGATTCGTTGGGATACCTCAAAGAGGTTCCCAAGATATTAGGATAGTATTTATTCTAGGCAATTTCTAAAAATTGCTTTGCAAGTGATTTACGGAATTTTGCTAGAAAGATTTCTACTTTCTTTTGATTGAGCATAGCGGGCTATGCGATTGAAAAAGAAATAGAAAGATTTCGGTAAAAAACGTCAACGTTGCGATTAAGCGAGTAAAGAGCAATGCCTAAGCATTAGCTCTTTCGAGCGGTAGCAACATCGACGAAGTCAACCACGCAAAAGTTCTTTCTGTAATCAATTCAATTTCCTA
>JAFZFU010000101.1 GCA_017555745.1 Bacteroidales bacterium | reverse complement strand
TTTTACTTTCTTTTGATTGAGTGTAGCGGGCTACACGATTGAAAAAGAAATAAAAAGATTTCAAGAAAAAACGTAAAGCACGCAAAAGTTTAAAGAATAATTCTTCTAATTTAATGAAACGTGGAATTTTTAGAAGTTGCCATAACTCAATTTAGATGTTACGAAAGAGCTATTTCTCCAAAAAAAACAAACAAACGAAAAGATTTTTTTGCATAGGTAATAATTTATGGTATAAGCAATTATATAACAGAATAATAGTTTTCAACCGTCGAAATAAAATAAATAATGCAGAAAGTTTGGTACAAACGAAGTTTTTTTCGTAATTTTGAAGTTTTAATTTTGAACGATAAAAGAAAGGATTGAACATGAATTCAACGAAATACATATTTGTAACAGGAGGTGTAACCTCGTCATTAGGCAAAGGAATTATATCGGCATCGCTTGCCAGTCTTTTAAAGGCAAGAGGTTATTCTGTTACCATTCAAAAATTAGATCCTTATATAAACATAGATCCCGGTACGTTGAATCCCTACGAGCATGGCGAATGCTATGTTACCGAAGATGGAGCCGAAACCGACTTGGATTTGGGCCATTACGAACGTTTTACCAACGTGCCTACATCGCAGGCCAACAACGTTACTACCGGTCGTATATACCAATCGGTAATAGATAAGGAGCGTAAAGGAGTGTTTTTGGGAGGCACGGTGCAAGTGATACCTCATATTACAAACGAGATAAAAGATCGTATAAAAGCACTTGGCAACACCGGTAAGTTTGATTTCGTTATCACCGAAATAGGTGGTACAGTGGGCGATATTGAAAGTTACCCATTTGTCGAAGCCGTAAGACAGATGAAATGGTCGTTGGGCAAAAACTGTGTGGTCTTGCACCTAACTTACATACCATATTTGGCAGCTGCCGGCGAACTAAAAACCAAACCGACACAACACAGTGTTAAGGAACTTCTACAACAAGGTGTACAACCCGATGTGATAATATGCCGCACCGAAAAACCTCTTACCAAGGGTGTGAGAGATAAGATTGCTTTGTTCTGCAACATCGAAAGCGACTGCGTTATAGAAGATGGCGACGTAAGCAGCATATACGAAGTGCCTTTAAAAATGCACGAAGAGAAACTTGACATACAAGTATTGAAAAAATTGGATGTTCCTTTGAAAAGAGACATCGATCTTTCGGAATGGGAATCGTTTTTGTATAAACTAAAAAATCCCATCAACGAAATAACTATTGGTTTGGTAGGAAAATATGTTGAATTGCAAGATGCTTATAAATCGATAAGCGAAGCATTTATACATGCCGGTGCATCACTGCAATGCAAAGTGAATGTAAAAAGCATACACTCCGAAACCATTACGGAAGAAAATATGGTCGAAAAACTTTCGGGACTCAGCGGTATACTTGTAGCCCCCGGTTTTGGCGCCAGAGGCATAGAAGGTAAGATATTTGCCGTAAAATATGCTCGCGAAAACAATGTGCCATTCTTGGGAATATGTTTGGGTATGCAATGTGCCGTTATCGAGTTTGCACGCAACGTATTGGGTTATGCCGATGCTCATTCGGTAGAAATAGCACCAAACACCACTCACCCTGTTATCAACATGATGGAAGAACAAAAGAACATTGCCAACATGGGTGGTACTATGCGTTTGGGAGCTTATCCTTGCAAATTGGAAAAAGGCACTAAGGCATTCGAGATATATGGCAACGAAAATATATCGGAACGCCACCGCCATCGTTATGAATTTAACAATGAGTATTTGGAACAATTTAAGGCTGCCGGTATGATACCTTCGGGCTACAACCCCGATACCAACTTGGTAGAAATAGTGGAAATACCTACACATCCGTTCTTTGTAGGTGCACAATTCCACCCCGAATACAAGAGTACGGTAATGAATCCTCATCCATTGTTTGTGGCTTTTGTAAAAGCAGCAGCAAAAAAATAAGAACGAAAACATATACAATATATAATATATAAGCATAAAAAATGACTGACCAAAATATAGCATACAAAGTTGCCGATATCAATCTTAAAGATTGGGGTAGAAAAGAATTAGACACTGCCGAAAAAGAAATGCCTGGTTTGATGGCATTACGTAAAAAATACGGCACAGAAAAACCATTGAACGGAGTACGTATAATGGGCTCGTTGCACATGACCATACAAACTGCGGTACTTATCGAAACACTCAAAGAATTGGGTGCCGATGTACGTTGGGCAAGTTGCAATATATTTTCTACACAAGACCATGCTGCAGCAGCTATAGCCGCTACCGGCACTCCGGTATTTGCATGGAAAGGCGAATCGTTGGAAGAATATTGGTGGTGTACCAATCAAGCTCTTACATTCCCCGGTGGCAAAGGACCACAACTGATAGTGGACGATGGTGGCGATGCCACATTGCTTATACACAAAGGTGTGGCAATAGAAAAAGATCCATCATTGTTGGACAAAACACCTGCCAATACCGAAGAAGGTGTTATACTAAACACACTACGTGAGGTATACAAAGAAAACCCAACAAAATGGCACGATATGCTTAAAGAACTACGTGGAGTGTCGGAAGAAACCACAACAGGTGTTCATCGTTTGTACCAAATGATGGAACGTGGCGAATTATTGATACCGGCCATTAACGTAAACGACTCGGTAACAAAATCTAAATTCGATAATCTTTATGGTTGTCGCGAATCATTGGCCGACGGTATAAAACGAGCCACCGATGTGATGATAGCCGGAAAAGTAGTTGTAGTATGTGGCTACGGCGATGTGGGTAAAGGTTGTGCACACTCGATGCGCACATACGGAGCACGTGTGCTTGTTACCGAAATAGACCCTATATGTGCATTGCAAGCCGCTATGGAAGGTTTTGAAGTTACCACATTACAAGACGCTTTGAAAGAAGGTAATATATATGTAACCACCACAGGAAACTGCGATGTTATAACTGCCGAAGATATTGCCAACATGAAAGACGAAGCCATAGTATGTAACATAGGACACTTTGACAACGAAATACAAGTGGAACGTCTTGAAAAATGGGAAGGCATAAAGAAAATAAATATCAAACCACAGGTGGATAAATATATCTTCCCCGACGGACACTGCATATATCTTTTGGCCGAAGGTCGTTTGGTAAACCTTGGTTGCGCTACAGGACACCCATCATTTGTAATGAGTAACTCATTTACCAACCAAACCTTGGCACAAATAGAATTGTGGCAAAACCAATATGAAGTAGGTGTATATCGTTTGCCGAAACATTTGGACGAAGAAGTAGCTCGCTTACACTTGGAACAAATAGGTGTAAAACTTACCAAGCTAACCCAAAAGCAAGCCGACTATATAGGTGTTCCGGTAAACGGACCTTTCAAAGCCGATCACTATAGATATTAATTTTTTGTCATATATTATTGCCGGAGCAAGTTGGTGTGAAAACATAATTACTTGCTCCATTTTTGGCCTCGTAGTTCAGCTGAATAGAACGTCAGATTCCGGTTCTGAAAGTCGGGGGTTTGAATCCCTCCGAGGTCACGATAAATAATAATAAGCCAACTAAATAAACAACGAAGTTGGCTTTTTGCTCCTACAAAAGGATATATTTATGGAAAACATTACCAAACGACCAGGAACAAAAAAACGAATAACTTACGATGATGCATTTGCCGTAAACGGCAAAACGCCTCCACAAGCTATAGAATTGGAAGAAGCAGTATTGGGTGCACTCATGCTCGACCAAAATGCTCTTACCAACACTATAGAAATAATAAAACCCGAATATTTCTACAAACCCGAACACGAAATTATATTCAAAGCCATAGTCAGTTTGTTTGAAAAAACACAGCCTGTGGATATCCTTACAGTGGTAGAAACATTGCGCAGCACCGGTAAATTGGAAGCGGCCGGTGGAGCATACTATGTGTCGCAACTTACCTCACGTGTGGCATCGGCAGCACATATAGAATACCATGCCCGTATACTTTCTCAAAAATACATACAACGAGAGCTTATACGTGTGTCTACCGAAACGCTTACCGAATCGTACGACGAAACTACCGACGTAATAGAACTACTCGACAAAACCGAACAACGTCTTATGGATATTACCGAAAATAATTTCCGCAGAGACTATTCGGATATGAACTCATTGGTAAAGATAGCATACGATGAGATAGAAAAATCGCAAAGCAATGAATCGGGTGTCAGCGGTATACCCACCGGTTTTACCGAATTGGACCGTATGACGGCAGGTTTTCAACGTGGCACACTCATTATTTTGGCAGCACGTCCTGCTATGGGTAAAACAGCATTTGCGCTATCCATAGCACGAAATATGGCAGTGGAATTCGATAAACCTATAGCATTCTTTTCGCTTGAAATGACGGGCGTGGAATTGACCATGCGTTTGATATCGAGCGAATCGGAAATACCGGCCGATAAATTTAAAAAAGGTGGTTTGGAAGAATGGCAGAAACAACAGATATACCAAAAAAGCGAACGACTATCCACTGCACCTATATATATAGACGACACACCACAGCTGACAATATTTGAGCTACGTGCCAAGTGTAGAAGATTAAAACAACGCTATGGTATAGAAATGGTATTTATCGATTATTTACAACTTATGCATGGTGGTGGCGATAACAAGAACGGCAACCGTGAACAAGAAATCAGTACCATATCGCGTCAGCTTAAAGCATTGTCGAAAGAATTGAACATACCAATATTGGCATTATCGCAGTTGAGCCGTGCAGTAGAAACACGTGGTGGCGATAAGAAACCACAACTATCCGACCTTCGTGAGTCGGGTGCCATTGAACAAGATGCCGATATAGTAATGTTTATCTATCGTCCGGAATATTACAAAATAGAAAGCGACGACAAAGGAAGTACCGAAGGTAAAGCCGATATTATATTGGCAAAACACCGTAGTGGTGGCACCGGCGACGTGCGTTTGAGATTTATTGGAAAATATGCACGATTCGAAAACGACAGTTACTACGCCGAGGAAACGACTACAGTATCGTTGAATCCAAGCTCAAGTTTTGATGCCATGTCGGGAAGTGTAACATTCGAATCGAAAATGAATACCGATGAAGATATCCCTTTTTAAAAGAATAAAACAATACTACAGATAACTATAGGTGAGATGTAAAAGTTGCCTATATCGAAAAAAAGTAGTATCTTTGCAACTTAAAACAGAGTAAGAGATGTTAGATAAATTAGAAGCTATACACATTCGTTTTCAGGAACTTGAACAAGAAATGAATAATCCCGACATAATGTCGGATATGAAGCGTTTTGTAAAACTAAACAAAGATTATAAGGATTTGTTGCCTGTAATAGCAGCATACAAAGAATATAAAGATGTGCTTGGCAATATAGCCAACTGCAAAGAAATTCTTTCGACAGAAAAGGACGAAGAATTTAGAGAAATGGCAAAATTAGAACTATCGGAGTTTACTGCCAAACGCGACCAAATGGAAGAAGATATTCGTTTGATGCTTATACCTGCCGACCCACAAGACGGTAAAAACGCTGTAGTGGAAATACGCGGTGGTACAGGTGGCGACGAAGCAAGTATATTTGCCGGAGACCTCTTTAGAATGTATACTCATTATTGCGAAAAAAGAAATTGGAAAATAGAAATAGTGGATTATACCGAAGGTACCGCAGGTGGATACAAAGAAATAGTATTTAATGTAATAGGCGAGAATGTATACGGACAGTTGAAATATGAATCGGGTGTACATCGTGTACAACGTGTGCCTCAAACCGAAACACAAGGTCGTGTGCACACATCGGCAGCATCGGTAGTGGTATTGCCCGAAGCAGAAGAATTTGATGTAGAATTAAAACAATCAGATATTCGTAAAGATACATTCTGTTCGTCGGGACCCGGAGGACAATCGGTTAATACTACCTATTCGGCTATACGTCTTACACACATACCTACCGGTATAGTGGTATCGTGTCAAGACCAAAAGTCGCAAATCAAGAACTTGGAAAAGGCGATGGTGGTATTGCGTACACGTTTGTTTGAAAGAGAATACAACAAATATTTGGAAGAAATGTCGTCGAAACGTAAAACCATGGTTTCTACCGGCGACCGCTCAGCCAAGGTGCGTACATACAATTATCCTCAAAGCCGCGTTACCGACCACCGTATAGGATACACCATGTATAACCTTTCGGCATATATGGACGGAGATATACAAGATATTATTGATGCTTTACAATTGGCAGAAAATGCCGAACGTTTAAAAGAAGCTGTAGGTTGATAATATGACAGAAGATAATAACAATCACATTTGGACTGTAATATTGAATCCTGTATCGGGTAATGGGTTGGCTAAGGCTAATCTGCCAAAGATAGAGGCAATGTTACAGTCCAAAGCATTTAAATACAATATCTATTATACCGAAGCCGCCGGCTTGTCTATCGTCAAGATAAAGGAAATAATAGAAAGCGGTTGTAATCATCTTATAGTGCTTGGTGGCGATGGCACATTAAACGAAGTTGCTAATGCCATAATGCTTCAAACACTTTACGAACCCCATCAGGTAAAAGTTGGTGTAATACCCATTGGTACCGGCAACGATTGGGTAAAGACGGCACAAATACCTAACAACATATGTGAAGCCATAAATATAATAGCGGCAGGTAACTGCAAATTGCAAGACGTAGGATGTGCCACATATCATGACAATGGCACTATTCATAAACGATTTTTTATAAACACTGCCGGCAGCGGATTAGATTCGGTAGTAATAGAAAAGGCCAACAAAAAGAAAGGTCACAATAATAAAAGAAAAAGCAATAAGTTGTTATATATACTTACTCTGCTATCGGCTTTTTGGAAATACAAACCTATAGATGCAAATATCGAAACGGACAGTGGCGAAAAGTTGTCGGGAAAAGTTTTGAATTTTTCCATAGGTATAGGGCGTTACAATGGTGGAGGTATGCTCCCCTTCCCTACTGCCGAGCCAAATGATGGATATTTTGAAGCATTGTTTATATCCAATATGCCGAAAATAAAAATGATATTTTCCTTTCCAAAACTATTTAAGGGTAACTTATCGACGGTAAAAGAAGTACAATATCTACATTGCAAAAGTCTTACTCTTTCGGCCTCCACTCCTATCTTTTCCGAAACAGATGGCGAAGTTATAGGCTACACTCCCATTACTTTCGATACCATTTCATCGGCTTTCTGCTATTATTGCGGTAAACAATAGTGTTGTAAGTTCGACCGTCAACGTAACATATATATTGAACAAATATAATATATGTTAGTCTATTTTCTAATTATTTTTGCTGTATTACAAAATAATAATATCGTATTTTCGTTTATCGAATTGTGATTTAAATTGTACAATTTATAGGAGAATACATAGTTGAAAAATAAACTTTTTAATATATCGATAATACTTGGTATGTGTGTATGTGTACTCTTTGGCTCACTTACCACTACCTCATGTGTAAAAGAAGATGATTATCTTAGCAACCTTGTGGATATCAAATTCAGTACCGACACACTGAAGTTCGATACCGTATTTACCACTTTGGGGTCTACCACCAAACAAGTAAGAGTGTATAACACCTCCGATTATCCGGTTAAATTTGACAAGGTAACACTCAAAAATGGTGCCGATTCAAGGTTTCGTATCAATGCCGATGGCGACACTTCGATGATTATACGCGATTTGGAAATAGCTGCCAACGATAGCATTTTTATTTTTATAAGGGTAAACATTAATCCCAATAATGACAATAATCCTTTTGTTATAGATGACGGAATAGTGTTTGAAATAGGCAGTAAAAGCAAGACATTGTCATTGCAAGCTTATGGTCGTAATGCCATATACCATATTCCCACTCATTCGTTTACATCGGGAGGAACGGTGTATAACTATTCTGTTATAGATTGCAGTAAACCATGGGATGCCGGCAAACCACATATAGTATTTGGTTACGCAGTAGTAGACGAAGATAGTATATTAACCATAAATCAAGGAGCAGAAATATATTTTGCCACCGATGCCTGCCTATGGGTATACGATGGAGGCACACTTAATATTGACGGCAACAGTACTAATCCGGTGTTGCTGACCTCGTTAAGAAAAGACGGCCATTATAATAATTTACCCGGACAATGGCAGGGATTATGGCTGTCGGCAGGCAGCAAAGATAATCTTATAAATGGTGCAGTGATAGAGAATGCCACCATCGGTTTGCTGATAGATACTGTGGTGAACAACAACCCAACATTAAAGATAACAAACAGTATAGTACAAAATATGTCGCTTGCCGGTATATACGGACAAGGTGCAGCAATAGAAGGCGACAATCTGCTTGTAGCCAATTGCGAAACGGCAACAGTGGCACTTACACTTGGTGGAAAATACAAATTTACCAACTCTACCTTCGTCAACTATTGGTCGTATACCGCACGTCGTTCGCCAAGTGTGATACTAAACAATTGGTACGAAGATGTGTATGGCAATATACAATTACGTCCATTGCTTCTTGCCGAATTTGACAATTGTATCATTTATGGCTCTATGGAAGAAGAGTTATTATTTGACATAACCGATATGACCGATTTTAACCCTGTGTTCAATAATTGTTTGATAAGAACAAAACGCGATGCCTCCGCTATTTTTTCAGAATCGATACAAAACGAGAACCCTCAATTTATCGATTTTGAAAAAGCTAACTATCATATTAAAGATGATTCACCTGCTCGTAATGCGGGTAATTATACCTACATAAGCATACCATACGATTTGGATAATGTACCCAGAGGTAATCCACCCTCGATAGGTGCATATGAATATGTGAAAATAGAAGAAGAAAATAAATAAGTGTTAACAAACAAAAAAAGAAACAAAATGTACAATTATATATACGGAACTATAGCAGAAATAACTCCATCATACGTAGTAGTAGATAATCATGGTATAGGATATTTGATAGAAATATCGCTAAACACATACACACAAATAAAAGATTTGAAAGAAGTAAAACTACTTATACACTATGTAGTACGCGAGGATGCACATTTGCTATTCGGTTTTTACGAAGAAAGCGAACGCTCGTTGTTTAGACAATTGATAAACGTAAGTGGCGTTGGTGTTGCTACAGCACGTGTTATGCTGTCAACACTGAACACTGCAGAACTTACACAAGCCATCGTGAGCGAAAATGTAAAAATGGTACAAAGTATAAAAGGTATAGGAGCCAAAACAGCACAACGAATTGTGTTAGAACTTCACGATAAATTGGCCAAAACCGACAACATAAATCTAAATACTATAGTACAAAACAATAAAAATACCGAAGAAGCGTTATCTGCATTAGTAATGTTGGGATTTGTAAAGGCACAAGCAAGCAAAGTATTGGATAAAATAGCAACCGATAACCCGACAATGACTGTGGAAGAATTAATAAAACAAGCTTTAAAAGTATTGTAGATAATAGATTAGTAATTAAAAACCGACACAGATGAATAAATAGTATGAGGTATTAACTCAAAAGGAAGTTTGGTACTATATATTACCATAATTCCCTTTTAAAGATGATTTTACGTGTACAATAAATTAAAAAACAGACTATCAAAGATATTAATAGCTATAGTGGTAGTTTCTTTTGTGAGCATAACTATAGCCTCTACATCCGAAAACACAAACAACTCTGCTTCGAATATATATTCGTTCGAAGACATTGATTATATCTATACCACATCTGTTTCTAATCCCGATTCGTCATTACATTATCCTTTGCCACAAGAAGGAGGTCCCGAAAGTCCTTTGCACTTAAAAAATCCGTCTAATATAACTACAACAGTAGAATACAAACCCGAAACCAACGACTATTTGATAACTACCCAAGCCGGTGGTGTAATAATAAGTCGCAGATATATGACTTTTGATGAGTATCAGGATTGGCAAATGGACCAACTTATGCAAAAATATTGGTCGCAACAGAAAAAATCCGCTATACAACCTAACGAAAATGGCGACAATATATTAAATCAACTGTTGCCGGGCCTAAGCAATATAACAGGCAAACTCGACAATATGCTTAACCAGGGTAAACCGTTGGTAGAAATTAATCCAAGTGGTTCGGCCGAACTGACATTTGCAATAGTAAACAATAAACGCGAAGACCCCGGCATAGATATAAACAAACGAAGTGTAACCAACTTCGACTTTACAGAAAATATACAGGTAAACTTAAATGCCAAGATAGGTGATATTATAGACTTCGACATCAACCACAATACTCAAGCAGTGTTTGATTTTGAGAATAAAGTGAAGTTGAAATACGAAGGTAAAGAAGACGATATATTACAAGTGTTAGAAGCCGGCGATGTATCGCTGCCATTACAAACCAAATTGATACAGGGAAGCGAAAGCCTCTTTGGTATTAGAAGTAAGTTGAAATTTGGTAAACTTACCGTAGATGCAGTAGTATCTAACCAAGAAACCGAAAGTCAAAACATGCAAGTGCAAGGAGGTGCACAAACCGAAGAGTTTGAATTCAAAGCTGACCAATACGAAGAAAACCGACACTTCTTTTTGGCACAATATTTTTACGACAACTATAATAACGCCATGTCGACCCTTCCTGTTATTAATTCCAAAATCAATATCTTAAAGATAGAAGTATGGCGTACTAATATAGGATCGGCAGTAACCGAAAACAGAAATATATTGGCTCTTACCGATTTGGGTGAAAGAAAACCTTCTAACCCCCAAATACCTCAAGGCAATAGTACACTCCCCGATAACTATCGTTCGAATATGATGTTTAATGTGCTTGACAAAAACGCAGTACGAAGCATAAACAGCATATCGAGTTATATGCAAAATTTGGGTATGACATCGGGTAAAGACTACGAAAAAGTAGAAAGTGCACGCAGACTGAGCGAGAGCGAATATACATTCAATCCGCGATTAGGTTTCATCTCGTTGAATCAACCATTGAGTTCGGATCAGGTGTTGGCGGTAGCATTCCAATACCAAGTGATAGGCGACTCGACAATATATCAAGTAGGTGAACTTACCACCGATGGAGTAGTTTCGCCAAATACTCTAGTAGTGAAATTGCTTAAAAGTACTACTGTAAACACACGTGGTCCATTGTGGAAACTGATGATGAAAAACGTATACTTTTTAAAGAGTACACAAATCAGTCAAGAAAAATTCCGTTTGAACATATTATACGAAGGCGATGAAGGCGGAGTACCTTCGGGCTATTATACAGACGGTCCCCAAAAAGGTATTCCTCTTATTGAATTATTTGGCTTAGACAGAGTAGATGGTCAGCAAAATCCATATCCCGATGGTGTATTCGACTGGTTAGATAATGCAGCATCTTCGGGCGGTATAATACAATCATCTACCGGTAGAATATATTTTCCATACGTAGAACCTTTTGGTAAAGACTTGAGGGCATTACTTGGCGATAACGAAGCAGCTAAGAAATATTGTTTCGACTCGCTTTATACCCTTACCAAAACTATGGCACAACAATATCCCGATCAAAATAAATACTATTTGGAAGGGTCGTATACCACTGCCATGAGTGGAGAAATATCGCTTGGTTTTAATATACCACAAGGCTCGGTAAGAGTAACAGCAGGTGGTATTCCTCTTATCGAAGACGTAGACTATACCGTAGACTACATGATGGGTAAAGTTAGAATTATAAACGAAAGTATATTAAATTCGGGAACACCCATCAGTATATCCAGCGAAAGTAACTCGTTCAGCATGATGACTAAAACTATGTTAGGTATGCACTTGAATTATGAGATAGATCCCAAATTCAACGTAGGTGCAACTTTAATGAATCTTAGTCAAAAGCCACTTACCGCCAAAAACAATTTCGGCGATGAACCTATATCAAATACCATGTGGGGTGTCGACTTGAATTACGAACACGAAGTGCCATTTATAACCAAAATGGTGGATTGGTTGCCAGGTATACAAACCAAAGAGATGTCGACATTGACGATTAACGCTGAATTTGCTCATTTTATACCGGGTATAGCCAACACCGGCGATGAAAAAGGTGTATCATATATCGACGACTTTGAGGCTGCCAAATCAAGTATCGACTTGATGGGCGTAAGTTATTGGAATTTAGCAAGTACCCCTCAAGATGTGAATACTCCCAAACCTCTATTCCCCGAAACAGCTGCCGACTCAAAATTGGCATATGGATTTAATAGAGCAAAGCTTGCATGGTATAGAATTGATGATATATTTTATAGCAGTAATTCGCCATCAAACATTACGGTAGACGATAAGTCACACCCCTACTCTCGTCGTATTACCGAACAAGAAGTGTTCCCGAACAAGGAGTTAGCAGCAGGACAAGCCACAAATATCTACGAGTTGAATCTTGCATACTATCCTTCTGAACGCGGACCATACAATTATGATGTTGCACAGTCATCATATAGTGCAGGTGCCAATAGCGATGGAACATTAAAGAATCCGACATCACGCTGGGGTGGTATAATGAGAAAATTGGATTATACCGATTTCGAAACTCAAAACATCGAAACAATAGAGTTTTGGGTGATGGATCCTTTTATAGAAAATCCAAATCACACAGGTGGTAAATTATATTTCAATTTGGGTGATATTTCGGAAGATATATTACGCGATGGACGTAAAAGTTACGAAAACGGATTGCCTACAAGCGAAGAAGTAACTAATGTGGATACCACTATTTGGGGACGAGTGCCCACACTGCAAGCATTGGTTAACGCTTTCGATAACAATGAAAACTCTCGAAAATATCAAGATATCGGTTATGATGGTTTGAATAGCAATGATGAAGCATCTTTTTTTGAAACATATCTAAACAATATTGCAAATATATTCGGTGTCGATTCGCCAATATACCAAGTGGCACTAAACGACCCGTCAAATGACGACTATACATATTTTAGAAGTACACGATGGGATAATGAAGACGTAAAAATAAACGACAGATATAAATACTTTAACAATCCCGAAGGCAACTCGCCTGTATCGGCCGACAATACCGAAGGTTACACCACAGCAGCAACAAGTAACCCTAATATAGAAGACATAAATAGAGATAACACCCTTAGTGAGACAGAAAACTACTACGAATATAGTATAGACTTAGATCCTACTAAAATGGTAATAGGCGAAAACTATATCACAGATATTCAAGTAGCAAATAATATCAAACTTCCCAACGGTGAAATAACATCGTGTAAATGGTATCAATTTAAAATACCTATTCGTAATCCCGAACGTAAAGTTGGTTCGATAGATGGTTTTCAATCCATACGTTTTGTGCGTATGTTTATGAAAGACTTCGAAGAACCTATAATACTACGTTTTGCCACATTGGAACTAGTGTATGGCACATGGCGTAAGTATGACGAAGATTTACTTCAACCCGGCGACTATCCTACAGGTGTGGTTGAGAATACCGACTTAATATTATCTACAGTTAACATTGAAGAAAACGGTTCAAGAGAACCTGTGCCATACGTATTACCTCCGGGAATAGAACGCGAAAGTTGGTATAGCAGTACATCCTCTTATCAATTAAATGAACAGTCTATACAAATGAGCGTACAAAACTTAGCATCGGGAGATGCCAGAGCCATATACAAAAACACCGATTATGATTTCAGATACTTCAAAAATCTGAAGATGTTTGTTCATGCCGAAAAGATGTTTGAAACTGACTATATAAATGATAATGATTTATCTCTATTTGTGCGTATAGGTACCGACTTTACAAGCAACTACTATGAATATGAAGTACCTTTGAAGTTAACACCATGGGGTACCGGTTCGTCAGACCAATACGCTATATGGCCCGAAGATAACAATGTAATCATCGACTTGGAAAAACTTGTCGAAGTAAAAGAAAACCGAAATAAAGCTATGCGTTCCGGAAACTCTGATTATACCAACAGCACATTGTATTCGGAATATCATGGCAACCGAAAATATACAGTATTGGGAACTCCAAACATAGGTAGTGTAAGAGTAATAATGGTGGGTATACGCAATCCTAAAAAGGAATCATTGACCGATGGAAACAACATGCTACCTAAATCGATAATTGTTTGGATAAACGAATTACGTTTATCTGACTATTCGAGCAAGGGTGGCTGGGCTGCAACAGCATTGGCACGTACCAACTTGGCCGACTTGGGAGATTTTTCGGTTTATGGTGCTTACACTTCGGCAGGATTTGGTTCGTTGAGCCAAAGTTTTGCCGACCTCAAAAACGTTAATCAAACTAATTTTGAATTGGCATTAAATCTCGAACTCGGAAAATTATTGCCTGAAAATTGGGGAGTAAAACTTCCGATGCACTTCGACTACTCTAACCAAATAGGTAGCCCCGAATACAATCCTTTGGATCCTGATGTGTTGCTATACGACGATTTGGAAACATATTCAACCAAAGAACAAAAAGACTCTATTAAAGCTATGACTCAAGAACGTTTGTCGCGAACAAACATCAACTTTATGAATGTGCGCAAAGAACGTATAAACAAAAGCAAAGAAAATAAAACACACTTTTATGATATCGAAAACTTCAATTTTTCGTATGCCTATTCGTCCGAAAAATCGCAAGATATAGATATAGAGTACTACAACAAGACACAACATAGAGGTGGCTTTGGATATAATTATACACTCACTCCAAAAGCATGGAAACCTTTCGATAAGGTAAAACTATTCCAACACAAGAATTGGAAAATACTCAAAGAACTGAATTTATACTATCAGTTGAAAAATGTAATGTTTAGAACCGAAATGTTTCGCAATTACGAAGAAACCAAACTGCGAAACAAAAGTTCGGGAGATATAATATTACGACCTACTTATTATAAACAGTTTACATGGGACAGGATATACAATATACAGTATGATTTAACCAAAAATCTACGTCTTACCTACGATGCCACTGCCAACGCACGTATAGATGAGCCTATAGGAAAAATAGACACACGTACTGCTCGCGATTCTATTTGGGAAAGTATAGGCAATATGGGAACTATGCAAAATTTCAATCAAAGCATTAATGCCAATTGGGATGTTCCGATAAACAAATTACCTTATCTCGATTTCTTGCGCATGCCATTGTCGTATCGTACACAATACACATATATGGGAACCACTGCTGCTTTGGCACGTATGGGTAGCACTATCGAAAACTCTTCGACCTTTACTGCACGTGGCGATGCTATGATGGATAATTTTTACAAGAAATTCAAATTCATAAAAAAAGCATACGAACAGCCTAACCAAAAACAAGAAACAAGACCAAGAAAAAATGACAAGGCCGGATTGAATCTAAAAGGCAGAGATCCCAAAATGAAGGAAAAAGAAGATGTGGCAGATTCCACCGAAGAGAGTGCTTTTAAGAAGATAATGCGAGAAGTAGGCTATTTTGGTATACGATTTGCCACAGGGCTTAAAAGTGCTTCGATACAATACACCTACACTGCCGGAACTCTTATACCGGGTTTTATGCCAGAAGCAACAATATTCGGATTGGATAATTCTAATAAATGGGCACCGGGATTGGGATTCGTCTTAGGTGGCCAAGGCGATATAATAGACTTCTTATTGCAAAACGATTACCTATCTACCGACTCGTTGATGAATACACCACACGAAGTTAAGAGTAATACTATATTGGCTATTCAAGCGTCCTTAGAGCCTATAAGAGATATGAAAATAGACATAACATTTGCTCAAAACAAAGCTTCGGATGGTTCGTTTTACTACAAATACGATAATAATTTAGGATATGTAAATGGTCCTATAACACCTATGAGTACGGGTAACTACACATCTACAGTATGGATGTTTTCGACTGCTTTTACCGAAAGTGATGAACTTTTTGCCAAATTCGTAGAAAATCGTAATATAATGGCTCAACGTTATGCCAATATCAACCCCGACCCATTGACCGACGAAATGATATATGATACTATGGCCAATGCCTATTTCCCGGGAGGATACAATTCTAGTTCGCAACAAGTATTGCTATCGGCATTCTTGGCTACATACACCGGCAAAGATGCCAAAGAAATAGGATTATCTCCGTTTTTCAACTTCCCATTGCCAAACTGGTCGATATCGTACAATGGTTTGAACAAAATAAAATGGCTGCAAAAATGGTTTACAAATATTGCCATGAGCCATAGATATTCATCAACTTACACTATAGGCAACTACTATACTGATGCTCGCATAGCCAACATTGCCAACTACGACTATGGTATAGAAACCATACTAAACGATATAAGTGGCAACTTTATTCCAAAAGAAAGCATAGAACAAGTGCAGCTTACCGAACAATTCAGTCCGTTGATAAAGCTAGACATGAGTATGAAAAACAATGTGCAGGCCAATTTCGAAATACGTAAAAATAGAACACTTTCGATGAGTTTTGCAAATAACCAACTTACCGAAACCACTCGCGATGCTATAGTTATTGGCGCAGGATATAGATTTAAAGATGTGGCATTCTCATTCAAGACAGCCGATAGAACTGTAAATCTAAAAAGCGACATTGTATTGCGTGCCGATATTACACGTAATATAAACAAGACCATGTTGCGCCAAGTAGACCAAAATATAAGTCAAGTGTCGTCGGGTAGCGAAGTGTGGACCATAGGTGTGTCGGCTGAATACTCGCTTACTCAAAACCTTACTGTACGTGCTTTCTTCGAATCGACTATAAACACTCCGTATATATCAAACAGCTATCCAAATGCCACTACCAAAGGTGGTTTAACAGCCCGATTCTCGTTCTAAACCAACATACATAACATACAACGATACAAGTAAGATATAATACTGATATACTTCTATCCTACTCGTATCGTTTTTTTGTATACTATAGTTTCGCATATCGCACCCATAATTGAAAGGATAAATATGAAATTGTAATTACAGTTGTTGTAATCATAGAAAATAATAAGCTATTTGGCTAAAATAATAAAGCCTTGTATCAAGTTTCACCACGATACAAGGCTTTAGAATGTTTTATGCTTTGGGCAATTTTATTTCTTTTGTTTCTTTATCTTCTTCTTAAGTTGTTTTACTTTTTTCTTAGCATCTTTGGAACCATTATCAGCCAGTAATTGATATAGTTCAACCGCTTTGTTATAGTCTTGTATTACACCGACACCTTCTTCGTAAAGCAAAGCCAATGCATATACACCTTTTATATAACCTTGTTCGGCCGATTTTTCTATCCAACGTTTAGCCTCTACTTCATCTTCTTCCACGCCTTCGCCTTTCAAATACATAAGTCCTACTTCGTATTGTGCACGTGCATAGCCTTGCTTAGCCGAACGAGTCCACCATTTCAAGGCTTCGTTGTAATCTACATCAACTTCTTGTCCTGCACAGTACATTATACCTAAATTATATTGTGCTTCAACATGGTCTTGTTCGGCTGCCAACTTATACCACTTTATGGCTTCGGCATAGCTTTGTTGCACTCCGTATCCGTATGCATACATAATACCCAAACTAAACTGCGATTTGGCATTACCTTGTTCTGCCGATTTCATAAACCATTTTTTTGCTTCGGCATAATCTTGTGATAATATTTCGCCGGTCAAACGTAATGTTCCCATTATATATTGACCATCATCATCGCCATATTCGGCTGATTTTTTGTACCATTCTAAAGCTATACTGTCGTTTTCTTCTACTCCATTACCTTCGTTATACATATCTCCCATCGCGTACATTGCTTCCGGTGATTCTTTTTCAATTGCCAAACTTAGATAGTTTAATGCTTCGGCATAGTTTTTTTCCAAACCAACGCCTTCTTTATATAACATTCCTATCATATATATACTTTCAACATCGCCTTGCTCGGTAGCCAATTTTAAAAGTTCGGCTCCTTTATTCATATCTTGTTCTACATCGATGCCATATATATACATATCTCCCAAACGACCTTGAGCACTAACATAACCGGTGGTGGCCGCCTTTGTAAGCCACTCTATATACAGACTATCGTTTGGGGCAGTACCTATACCATCTTCGTACATAAGAGATAAATTGTATTGAGCCAATCCGCTACCCTGTGCTGCAGCTTTCGACATCCAATTAAAAGCTTCATCAAAATTCTTTTCTACACCGGTACCATTAATATATAATACAGCCAAATCGGTTTGAGCTGTATATAATCCTTGTTTTGCCGCCAAAGTATACCATTTGGCTGCCTCGGTATACGATTGTTCGAAATATACGCCATCTTCATAGCAATAGCCTAATAGGTATTGTCCATCAGCATCGCCTAACTCGGCCGATTTTATGTACCAATACATTGCAATAGAATCATTTTGTTCTACATTTATTCCATTTGCATACAAATCTCCAAGCATATACATACATCCGGGACTTCCCAATTCGGCACCCTTTTTAAAATTAGTGTAGGCTTTATCGTAATCTTGTTCTAGAATTTCACCTTTTAAGTGTAAGAAGCCTAAATTAAAGTATGCAGAAGGACAATTCAATTCCGCTGATTTTCTATAATATTCAATAGCTTTATTAGTATCTTTTGCTACACCATCGCCCCTATAATACATATTTCCCATATTGCGAAATGATTTGGGATGATTTTTAGCTACACCTTTCATGTACCATACAACGGCTATACTATCGTTCTTTTCTACTCCTTCTCCATAATAATACATACTTCCTATGGCACATAACGCATCGGCATTGCCCTTATTGGCTGCCTTGGTATACCACTTCATTGCTTCGCCATAGTCTTGAGGTATACTATCGCCTTTATCATACATCTCTCCCAATTTGTATTGAGCTTCGGCATTGCCTTTGTTGGCTTTCTTTTGTAACTCTTCTATTTGGCAATGTGCCGATAATGATACCACCGCCATAGCTACTAATAACAATAACTTCTTCATATTGTCTTTTTTTTATTAATATTTAAACACTTATAAGCAAAACAGATTGTTTTGTTTGCCCCACAAAGATACACAATATTATTCTAATGGCAAAGCATCGCGGCAACTTTTTTTTATTTCGGATTTCCATAAAACAAAAAGGCTGCAAAACAAACGTCAATATTTTGTTTTGCAGCCTAAGTATTAGATATACTAAGTAAATTATATTTTAACTTCTTGAACTACTTCATAAGGTACTTCGAAAAATCTATGCATGGCACGACGTATTGCAGTACGTATAGCATCGGCTTCTATTTCTTCTTTTCCGTATGCCGAACAAGAACCAACCAATCTATTAGTTTCGGCCGATACAAATTGTATCATAATTTCGATAGTGCTGTTCCCTACTCTATCGGTTTCGCCATAACTTATAATCAATGTTTGGGATTTTAATTCCGGTTTTACTTCAGGCAAAACCACATATCCCGATTTCATCAATGTTCCGGCTATGACATCACGTGGATTAACAGTTCTCATGTCCTCATTAGATCCGGATGTCAATTTTTCGGTAGGTGCTATATACACATACTTATATTGCTCAATAGGCTCCGAAATTACAACTTTTGGAGAACGCATTGAAGCACAACCTCCCAAAACAAATACGGCACATACAAGTACCACTTTTTTTACTATGTTCATAACTTATATTCTTTTAATGTATATTAATTTTCGAAAAGTACAGATATATCGGAATCATAAAACCCCGCTATATTATAATCAGTTAGAAATATTTTTTATTATCTATCCACTTTGCAAAGATACACAATATTATTATAATGGCAAAGTCCTACAGCATTTTTTTTATTTCGTGCTATAGGGTTATACGACCACGCACCTACTCTTTCATTTTCTTTTTCAATTCTTTTATCTTTTTCTTCGTCATCTTTACTTTGGTCTTATAATTATCATCATCTATAAATATATAGTCATCATCATACATAACATTTATCGAAAATATCTCCAATGCCTCGTTAAACCATTTCAATGCTTCGTTGTAATCCACTTCCACACCTTCGCCATTCATATACATAATACCTAACTTATACATGACATTCGGGTCTTTATGATTTTTCAAATCTTCTTTATAACATTTCATTGCTTCGGCATAATTCTTCTCTACTCCATTGCCTTGATAGTAATAATCTCCCAAAAGTTCATAACTAAATCTTCCATTTTCCACACTTTTTTTTAACCACTTAAAAGCTTCCGAATCGCTTTGTTCAACATACACACCTTCGCTATATAATCGAAATAGACGTTCAGCAGTAAAGCCATGTCCATTCTCTGCTGCTATTTTGTACCATTTGATGGCTTCGGCATAATTCTTTTCTACAATAATTCCTTTCATGTAATAATTCCCCAATCTATATTGAGCATCCGCATTGCCACATTCTGCAGCTTGGAAGTATAACCTAATAGCTTCTAAACTATCTCCTTTTAGTAAAAAACCATAATCATATATCTCACCCAATTTGACCATTGCTTCGGTATTGCCCAATTCACAGCTTTTCTATACCATTTTAAGGATTCGGTAGTATCTCTTTCTACAACATCATCACGATACATATATATGTAGCCCAATGCTATCATTGCATCATAATTGCCCAACTCGGCAGCATCTCTATACCAGTTAAATAATTCATCATCTTTCACCATACACGATGAACACTGTTCATATTTATGAAAAAAATCGTACATCCTTTGCTTTGCACTCTCATTTCCCAACTCTGCTGCTTTCTTATAGAACTTAAATCCCTCACACATTGTATACCAATAATCAGAATAGAGATTCCCCAACTCATACATAGCCGATGCATCTCCTTCGCCGGCTTTCCTCTTCAATTCTTCTATTTGTGAGCGAGAATAGGAATTCTGGAAAATAAATTTATTCTCGCTTGCTTTCTTATACCAATATACAGCCTTGTCATGGTCTTTTTCTATCAATATACCCTTCTTATAATAATCTCCTAATCTTAGTTGCGATTTCTCATCTTCCTGCTCTGCAGCTTTTATGTATAATTTTATGGCCAACGAGGTGTCTCGTTTTAAGAAACTACCATTCTCATAAAAAGATGCTAAAAATCTATTTACCCCTACTTCTCCTAATTCAAGAGCTTTCCTATACCACTTTAATCCTTCGACAGTATCTTGTTCAACAATCAAACCTGTAGTATAAATGCTTCCTAACATTATCATCGCTTCTGTATTTCCACCTTCGGCTGCTTTTCGGTACCATTTTAGTGCTTTTCGATAATTGGGCTTTATATAGTATTCTTCAAAATAGATTCGAGCTAGTTGAGCCATAGCATCTACATTACCCAACTTGGCAGCTTTTTTATAATATTTGAATGCTTTGGATAGAATATCCTCTTCGTAACAGAAATTTCCCAACTCGTACAATGCTTGTGCATCACCCTCTTTGGCTTTCGTTTCCAATTCCTTTATATGAGAATACGATTGAGAATAAGACGAGAACGAAACAATAGCTATTACTACAAACAACAATATCTTTTTCATACCATTATTTTTTATTTATAATTAATTGTCAGTGTTTTAAAAGCAAGGATTTCTACTTCCGTTTGCACCGCAAAGATACACAATAATATTATAATAGCAAAGCCCTACAGCAAGTTTCTTTTTTTTTAAAAGTCTGTAGGGCTTTGGAGTACCTATTTAATTGTAATCTATTCGTTGTTTTCTTTTCGCAAAACAAACACACGTGTAGGACCGCGGCCGGTGTAGGTTATGCCGGAGGAAGGGTCTTTGACGAACTTGTGTAGCTCGCGATGTGCCGAGCTTTTGGTTAGTTTGACAATGTCGGAATATGTAAGTATGGTCATTTGACCATGGGTTTCGAGGTATTTTTTTGCACGCTCGAGGCGTTGGTCTTCGGTGTATGGCGACTTTTGTATGCGCTGCTCGCCGGAGCGTTCCAAATGACAAGAGCGGTTTATTTCTTTTACCAACTCTTTATCTACTCTGAGGTTAACTCCCGTTACCTCCACACTTGCTGCATTTCTTTTGCCTTTAGAGGCTT
>JAFZFU010000100.1 GCA_017555745.1 Bacteroidales bacterium | reverse complement strand
AATCCTTGTGTCACTGGTTCAAATCCAGTCGATGCCACACGAAAGATAGGGCACACAATAAAATGTGTGCCTTTTTTGTTATATATGCACACATTATTTTAAATTATATACTATGAGTTTAGAATCACAAATAAATGGCGACATAAAAACAGCCATGCTGCAAAAAGACAAGCCTGCTTTGGAGGCTTTGAGAGCAATAAAATCGGCCATACTATTGGAAAAGACAAGCAAAAATGCCACTGATGGCGAATTAAGCGAAGCTGCTGAAATAGCATTGCTACAAAAACTTGTAAAACAACGTAAAGAAGCTGCCGAAATATATAAAGGTCAAGATCGTGCTGATTTGTACGAAGCCGAGATGTTTCAGGCCGGAATTATTGAAAAATACCTTCCCAAACAACTTTCGCGCGAAGAAATAGAAGTCGAAGTTAAAAATATAATTGCTCAAGTAGGAGCTACCACTGCCAAAGATATGGGTAAAGTAATGGGCGCTGCCACAAAACATTTTGCAGGACGTGCCGACAATAAAATTGTATCTGAAATAGTAAAAAGCTTATTGGCATAGGTGGACAATATTGCTTATTGCAAATATTGCGACAGTGTGTTTGGTCGTATATTAAAAAAGCGAGCTGTATATATTTACAACTCGCTTTTTTTTATTGACGTATAAGTATTGACTTAGTTGTCTCTCTTTGTTTCTTTCAATATTACATCGTGGGCACCGCCTTCGATAATGCTAGTGGATGAAACCATAGTTATTTTAGCTACTTGCTTAAGCTCTTCGATAGAGGAAGCACCGCAACTACACATTGTGGATTTCATTTTGCCTAGAGTTATATCTAGATTATCTTTTAGCTTTCCGGCGTATGGCACGTAGCTATCCACGCCTTCTTCAAACTTCATGGATGTTTTGCCACCCATGTCGTAGCGTTGCCAGTTTCTTGCACGGTTAGAGCCTTCGCCCCAATATTCTTTTACATAGTTGCCGTTTACCATAAGTTTTTTTGTAGGACTTTCGTCGAAACGAGCGAAGTAACGTCCCATCATTATGAAGTCGGCACCCATAGCCAATGCCAATACCATGTGGTAGTCTTGTACTATACCGCCATCGGAGCATATAGGAATGTATATACCTGTTTTTTCATAGTATTCGTCACGAGCTTTTGCCACTTCGATGATGGCTGTAGCTTGTCCGCGACCTATACCTTTTTGTTCGCGTGTGATGCATATCGAACCTCCTCCGATACCAACTTTTATAAAGTCGGCACCCGATTCGGCAAGATAATTGAAACCATCTTTGTCCACTATGTTACCGGCTCCTATTTTTACACTGTCGCCATAGTTGTCGCGAACAAATTTGATGGTGTCGCGTTGCCATTCCGAAAAACCATCCGACGAGTCGATACATAATACGTCGACACCTGCTTCAATAAGCTTTGGTATACGTTCGGCATAGTCGCGAGTGTTTATACCTGCACCTACAAGCAAACGTTTTTGTTCGTCAAGTAGTTCTTCGGGATTGTTTTTATGGTTGTCGTAGTCTTTGCGGAATACGAAATATTTCAAACACTGGTTGTCATCGATTATAGGCAATGCATTTATCTTGTTTGACCATATAATGTCGTTGGCTTCGTCGAGACCTATACCATCTTTTCCTACTACAAGTTTGGCAAAAGGAGTCATGAAGTCTTTTATCTTTTTATCCATAGCGTCGCGGCTAGGGCGATAATCACGACTTGTTACCATACCCAATAGCTTACCGTTTGATGTGCCATCGTGGGTTATGCCTATGGTAGAGAAACCTGTTTTGGCTTTTAACTCTATAACATCTTGCAAGGTATGTTCGGGTGTAAGGTTGGCATCGCTAACCACAAAGCCGGCTTTGTATTTTTTTACTTTACGAACCATTTCGGCTTGGTTCTCGATGGATTGCGAACCGAATATAAACGATAAACCTCCGTTCTTGGCCAAGGCTATAGCCATATTGGAATCGGATACCGATTGCATAATAGCCGAAACAAATGGTATGTTCAACGATATACCGGGTTTTTCACCTTTTGCAAAACGTACCAAAGGTGTTTTTAAACTTGTTTTATCCGGATTGGAATCGCGTTTGGTAAGTCCCGGAATCAACAAATATTCATTAAATGTTCTCGAAATATCTTCTATAATTTGTGCCATAAAAACTACTTTTTTTCTATCGATACTTAGTATATATAATCTATTTTATTGTGCTGTAGTGTGTTATGCTATATTTCACACTTCAGTATAATTTTGCAAATATACGATTTTATTTTCTACATAACGTAATTTTCTTTGTTTTAAGAGCAACTTTTTATTAAAAATATATTGCTTATTTACAATCACGCTTTTATAATCGAAAAAAGTTTGGTATTTTTGCATTCGAAAATTGTTATGTATTCTAAAAACTAAAAATAGATAATCAATGACTTACACAGATAAAGAACAAAAGTTCAAACGTTATACCATTACATCGGCTTTGCCGTATGCTAACGGACCCGTTCATATAGGACATTTGGCAGGCGTTTATGTGCCGGCCGATATTTATGCCAGATATCTTCGTTCGGTGGGCGAAGATGTAATATTTATAGGTGGCTCCGATGAACATGGAGTGCCTATTACCATCAAAGCTCGCAAAGAGGGCGTGGAACCTCAAGATATAGTGGACCGCTACCACGAAATAATAAAAAAATCTTTCGCCGAATTGGGCGTTTCGTTCGATATATATTCGCGTACTTCGAGCGCCGAACATCACAAGACTGCCGCCGAGTATTTCAAAAAACTATACGACGAAGGAAAGTTTGTGGAAAAATTATCGATGCAGTATTACGATGAAGACGCAGGTCAGTTTCTTGCTGATAGATATATTACGGGAACTTGTCCGCATTGTGGTAATGAACATGCGTATGGAGACCAATGCGAAGCGTGTGGAACATCGTTGAATGCTACAGATCTTATAAACCCAAAATCTACACTTAGTGGTGCAAAACCTGTGTTGAAAGAAACAAAACACTGGTTTTTGGCTTTGGATAAAGACGAAGAATGGTTGAGACAATGGATTTTGGAAGGTCACAAAAACGATTGGAAAACCAATGTATATGGTCAATGCAAATCGTGGATAGATGCCGGATTACAACCTCGTGCTGTTACCCGCGACCTTGATTGGGGAGTAAAAGTACCTATCGAAGGTGCTGATGGTAAAGTGCTTTATGTATGGTTTGATGCTCCTATCGGATATATATCGTTTACCAAAGAACTTACACCCGAATGGGAAAAATGGTGGAAAAACGATGATACAAAACTTGTTCACTTTATAGGAAAAGACAATATTGTGTTCCATTGCATTATATTCCCCTCGATGCTTAAAGCTGATGGTAGCTATATATTGCCCGAAAATGTACCTGCCAACGAATTCTTGAATCTCGAAAACGATAAGATTTCGACATCTCGAAACTGGGCAGTGTGGCTACACGAATATTTGCAAGATTTTCCCGGAAAGCAAGATGTGCTTCGCTATACGTTGTGTGCCAATGCTCCCGAAACTAAGGATAACAACTTTACTTGGAAAGATTTTCAAGATAAAAACAACAATGAACTTGTGGCAATATTCGGTAATTTTGTAAATCGTACCATGGTGCTTACTCACAAATTTTTCGAAGGTAAGGTGCCTGCCGTTACTCGCACTACTGATTTAGAAAAACAAGTGATAGAAGAACTTAAACAGTTCCCCGAACGTATAGGCCGCTCTATTGAAAACTATCGTTTTAGAGAAGCACTTGCCGAACTTATGAACCTTGCTCGTTTGGGTAATAAATATCTAACCGAAACAGAACCTTGGAAACTTATAAAAACTGATCCCGAGTATACTCAAACAGTCCTTAATATTTCGTTGCAAATATGTGCCAACTTGGCTATACTATGTCAACCGTTTGTTCCATTTACCGCACAAAAACTATCGGCAATGTTGCATCTTGATGCCGACAAGTGGAATCAAGCCGGTAATGCCGAGTTGATAAGTAGTGGCACAATGCTTGAAAAACCGGAACTTTTATTCGAAAAAATAGAAGACGCCGCCATCGAGGCTCAGCTAAACAAACTTATGGAAACCAAGAAACAAAACGAATTAAATGCTTGGCAACCTGCTAAGATAAAGGAAAATGTGGCTTTCGATGATTTTGGAAAGGTGGATATACGTGTGGGTACCGTGTTGGAATGTGTAAAAGTACCTAAAGCCGACAAATTGTTGCAATTCCGTATAGATGACGGTATGGGTGGACGCACTATAGTGTCGGGAATTGCAAAATACTACCCCGAACCTGAAAAGCTTGTAGGTATGCAAGTATGTTTTATTGCTAATTTTGAGCCTCGCAAACTGAAAGGCGTGGTAAGTGAAGGTATGATACTTTCGGCCGAAGACAAAGATGGTCGTTTGGTACTTATTACTCCGAGCCAGTTAGTGGGCAATGGTGTAAATGTAGGATAGATTACTTACGTAATATCAAAAGGGCAACTTCTAAAAAATGTTCTGTAAGTTATTCGTAACTTTTTTTAGGAGTTGCCATTATTAATTAATAAACAAAACAACATGAAAAGAGTACATTTTATAGCTATAGGAGGTAGTGCTATGCACAATTTGGCTATAGCTTTGCATTTAAAAGGATATAATGTAACGGGTTCGGACGACGAAATATTCGACCCGGCCAAGTCTCGGTTGGAGAAATATGGTTTATTGCCTTCGTCAATAGGTTGGAATGCCGACAGCATAACACCCGATATCGATGCCGTTATCCTTGGGATGCATGCCCGTATTGATAATCCTGAATTATTGCGTGCCAAAGAACTTGGAATAAAAATATTTTCATATCCCGAATATCTTTATGAGCAGTCTAAGAATAAAAAACGCATAGTGATAGGTGGCAGTCATGGCAAAACTACTATTACAGCCATGATATTGCATGCACTACAATATGCCGGAATAAAAGCCGATTATATGGTGGGAGCACAACTCGAGGGGTTCGAGGTGATGGTTAAACTTTCCGACGATGCCGAAATTATGGTGCTCGAAGGCGACGAATACCTTACTTCGCCTATCGACCGTAGGCCTAAGTTTCATCTATATATGCCCGATGTGGCTCTTATAAGCGGAATAGCATGGGACCATATTAATGTATTTCCTACATTCGATATATACAAAGAGCAGTTTGCCCAATTTGCTAATCTTATAACTCCCAATGGTACTTTGGTATATTGTGCCGACGATGATAATGTAAAGGCTATAGGTACACAAACACGTGCCGATGTGGTGTCGGTGCCTTATAATGTGCCCGATTTTGTAATCGAAGATGGTATTACTTGTCTTGTTGTGGGGCAAAAGAAAGTGCCTTTGCAGGTGTTTGGTCGTCATAACCTGCTAAATCTTATGGGGGCAAAAAATGTATGTTCGTGTGTAGGTATGACCGACGAAGTCTTTTACCAAGCCATATCATCGTTCAAAGGAGCCTCGAAACGTTTGGAATTGGTGAAAAAGGATAGCCATACTGCGGTGTATAAAGATTTTGCTCATGCTCCATCTAAACTCAAAGCTACCATTGCTGCAATGAAAGAACAGTTTCCATCTCGTACATTGGTGGCATGTATGGAACTGCACACCTTCAGCAGTCTTACCGATGCTTTTCTTTCGCAATATTCGGGAAGCATGGATATGGCCGACGAAGCCATTGTATATTTTAATCCACATGCCATAGAACATAAAAAGTTGCCACCGCTCGATCCAGAAAAGGTACGCCAATCGTTTGGCAACAAAAATATAAAAGTATACACTTCTTCGGAAGCCTTGATGAACGATATAGTGGCAAAGGATTGGGCCGACAAAAATTTGTTGCTTATGAGTTCGGGCAACTTTGATGGTGTCGACTTCAAAGAATTAGCAAATAGAATAATAAAGTAAAAATCAATAAAGATATTATGAAACTTAAAGTAGGCGATAAAGTAAAGTTTTTGAACCAAGTGGGAGGTGGTGTTGTAAGCAAAGTGGTATCTTCGCAAATAGTCAACGTTACCGACTCTACCGGTTTTGATATACCTACACTTATCAAAGACCTTATCAAAGTGGAACCTCTCGAAGGAGCCGGAAAACTGTTTGAACAAGATGTAGAAACTGCTACTCCCACCGAGCACTATCGTCAACCGCAACCATCGGCAAAAGAATATACCGAAAATATATCGTCGTTGCGACCTATTCCCGAATCGAGAAATATCGACCAAGGATTGTATTTGGCATTCGTACCTCACGAACAACGTTGGCTTATAACCGGCGATATGGATGTATATATTATAAATCGTACCCCTCACACAGTGTTGGTAAGTGCTTTTTTGCAAGCCGACAACGAATTTGAGGGTGTCGATTATAGTGATATACCTGCCGAAAGCAAAATGTATTTAAGCACTATCGACCGCGATAGTATAGCAGCATGGTCGAAGGGGGTGATACAAGCATTGTTTCACTACGACAAGGGTTCGGCTGTGTTGTCGCCCGTATCGGCTGATTTCAAAATAAAAGGTTCGAGATTTTATAAAGAAGAAAGCTATGTGTCCACAGCGTGTATCGATTCCAAAGCCATTGTGGTATCGTTGAGCAAACTATCGGATATAAGAACAGTAGCCACCATCGATGCAAAGGCTAAATCCGTTGCCGATAAAGATGAGCAACCGCAAGCGCACACAGCAGTAAAGAAAGCCAAGATAATGAACCCCGATAATATTTTGGAACAATACTTTATAGAGCCCAATGTGGCAGAGGTGGATTTGCATATCGAAGCCATATATCCCAATTGTAAAGAACTTGACGATCATTCCAAATTTGAAATACAGATGAATTTCTTTTCGAAGTGTCTCAACGATGCTATTGTAAATCACGTGCAAAAGGTAATATTTATACATGGTGTGGGTTCGGGAATACTTAAAAACGAAATTGTAAAGGAATTGAAAAAATACAAAGGTTTGCATTATTTTGATGCTTCGATGGCTAAATATGGAGTAGGAGCCACCGAGGTATACTTTAGTCAGAACATAGAAATATTATAAACGATTTATAAAATATTTGATGTAATAATTCGCATTTTTATTTAGTAGAGATACTCTAAACGGTGTCTCTACTATTTTTTTATAACAACCGGTATTTGGCGCCGAATGTTTGCTTTTATTTTGGTTAATAGATTGAATAATAAAGGTTTTAAACGGGTGAATTCGTCTATGTGTTATTCTTGCTTTATATTGTTGTTGTATAGGAGTATTTGTGATAAAACATAAAAAATATTAAAATGAAAAACTTGCAAAATTTATATATCAAAGGTGCGTTATTGAGAAAATTTTTTTGTGCAATAAATTAATGACATTACAAACAACAATAAATAATATTATGCAACAGAAATACAGAATAATACATCAGATAGAAGCAACATGTTTAAATACATCATGTATTGTTGCTGAACATATATGCTCACAAAGGTCGAATGTACATATACATCGATTGACAAAAACTTTTTTTAAAGGTATTTGTTACGAGAGAGTCTTATTATAATTGTCGTAGACAAACATATTGAATATTTTAGATTGTATGGGTACTATTTTGGTATTTAACGCAATTAAAGCGATTCGCCTTTCGTTGAAAGAATTCCTCGAATTCGAATCCTATAATGTAGAATTTGAAGAAGAACTTAATTCTGCATACTCTAAACTCATTTCCACCGAATATGATGCGGTGATATGCGACATAGACCCGTCGCGAATGGAAGGAATGGCCTTGTTGGAAAAAGTGAGGCAAAACAATAATAAAACACCATTTTTGATGATGGTCAAGGAATTGGACCTTGATGTAATAGTAAAGATAATTAAGTTGGAACGAAGTTATCTCGTTAAAAATCCCGTCAATTTGGGAAGGTTGAAACAAAAACTGCGAGAGTTGTTTTTGGAAGAAGAGAAAGAAATAGTTTCCAAAAAAGTTTCGGAACAAAACAGAATAGTGCTCAATAGCTGTAGTCTCAGTTCTATTATAGGCGATTCTTCGGCCATGCAAAATATGTTTAAGATAATAGATAAAGTCTCGCCTACCGATCAGCGAGTGCTGATAATAGGAAGCAATGGTACGGGCAAAGAACTGGTGGCACGGCGTATACACGAATGTAGTAAGCGTTGCAAAAAACCATTTATAGCAGTAAACTGTGCTGCTATTCCCTCCGAACTTGTCGAAAGTTATTTGTTCGGACACGAAAAGGGGTCGTTTACTTCGGCAGTGAAAATGCACAAAGGAAGTTTTGAACAGGCCGACGGCGGAACTCTTTTTCTCGACGAGATTGGCGATATGAGCCTTTCGGCACAAGCCAAGATATTACGGGTGTTACAAGAAAAAAAGATTATGCGTGTAGGGGGCGAAACCGAAATGCCTGTCGATGTAAGAGTGATAGCAGCCACCAATAAGGATTTGAGACAAGAAATAAAAGAAGGCAGATTTAGAGAAGACCTATATCATAGGCTTAGTGTTATCCCAATACGAATGCCGTCGTTGGCAGAGCGCAGAGAAGATATACCTTTGCTTATAGCTTATTTTATAGAAAAGATAAAAGAAGCATCCGACGACAAAACAATCACTATCGATAAAGAAGCCATAGAAGCATTGCAGCAATTGCCATGGACAGGCAATGTGCGAGAACTCGAAAACTCTATAGAACGTTTGTCGGTATTATGCAACAATGTGATAACAAAACTCGATGTCGATGAATATGTAGGAGCGTACTCGTTGTAAAACTGTTGCGTTTCTCAAGATTATAAGAGGGCTGTAGCCGGAACTGATTTCGCAGTTATAGTTGTGGCGGCCGGACTACAGCCTAAAAATAATCCGATACCTAAAATGCTACCTTTTTTGAGCAATTACTCACTGTTTAATAATAGCAAACCGTAAAAACATAAAGGATAAAACCAATAACACGGTCGATAAAATCTGTAACACGGTTGCGAAACATACAAAAAGTATAACTTTTAGGGGGAAAAAGTCATACTTTTCAGGGTAAAAAGTGTGACTTTTTGAGGTGTCAGCGACCGTCTTACCAAATTTACCGACCGTCTTGCAAAGTTT
>JAFZFU010000099.1 GCA_017555745.1 Bacteroidales bacterium | reverse complement strand
GGGCGAAGTGGCTCAAAGCTTAAAGCTCACAGCCTTTCTATACTTTCTATACTCTCTATACCCTCTATACAAACTTTTGTCTTTTGTCTTTCGGCTTTTGACATAAAAAACAACACCATGAAAAAACATCTATTAATTATCATTGCCACAACTTTGACGATATGCAGTTGCAAAACGCTATCGACACACACCATAGGCTATTCGGCCGACACTCTACACATCAAGACACTACACTACGACAGCATATTCATCGACCGACAAACCTTGACCACATATAGCCACGACACGGTATATGTAGACAGGTGGCAAACCGAATACCGCTATCGCTTACACATCGACACGATGCACCGCTATCATACAGATACTGTATGCACAACCATATACAAGGAAGCACCTGACAAAAGTAATGAGGTGTTTCCTTGGGTTATAGTAGTTGTGGTGTTAGTGGGTGTAGTACTTAGAAGTTTACGATAGCACAAAAGCGGAGAACAATCTTTAGCCAAAAATCCACTATTTTTTACATAATTGTAGCGTGTTTCTTGATAGTACTTCGGGTTTATATTTGTGCTTGATTGCAGTATAATTATTGCTCGTTTTCAGTTTGTTAAGTTGTATATTTGATGTTTTTTTAATCTATAGTAATTACTTTGATTCAATTAAAAAGATAACTTGTTTTATTTTTCTATATAAGCATTTTTTGAAGGATCACTTCGTAAATACTGAACTTCTATAATATCTCCAATTTTAGTTTTGCACAAATCACTATCAATAGTTTTACCCTTGTAAACAACTCCATCTACACAGAACATATAAAAAGTATAATATGTTCTTCTGTGTCTATCTGTTTTATATACAAGAGCTTCTATTTTTACGGGATCCGTACTTATTTCTTTCAACATATTATTATGTTTAACCTGATTAATTGCTATATTAGTAAAGCCTGCCACAATAAGAAAATATAATATAATTGCTTTCAGGTTTATTTTCCTTTTTTGAACTGTAGTTTTTTTCCTCTTTTGTGCTTTTTTTATATTTTCCTTCTTTTTCGCTTTCTTCATATTAATCACTTAATTTTTCGTTGACACCTTTAATCATCGCTCGAATTACTTTGCTTGGTTGTTTTTGAATTTGATCTTCAAGCATTTTATAAACAGTTTTTTTGTCGTTATTCTTTTTCCTTTGTTTTTCTGCAATTTGTTTAACTTCCTCGGTTGGAAGTGATCCCTTCTTTGCTCTTGCTTCTTTTACTGCTTTATTTGCTGATTTTGGTATAGGAGAATGTAATTTTTTATTTACTGCTTTTATTTCACCCACTCCGTCTGCAACCATCCCTACACCTATATCTGCGACATCATTTATCTCAAGTCCTTTACTCGCAGATATATCAACTGTATTGCTTACAATGGAGGCTCCAACTTCGGTTGCTGTTTTTACTACTGCTTTTTTTGCTATATTAGTCCCACTTGTTACAAAACCTTCCACTGCAGCAACTCCTAAATCCAAGAAGTCAACATCTGTCAAAGCATCCATAACAAATCCTTTTTCAGCCAAATTCTCAACAACTTGTCCTCCATATTCTACAAACATAGATATTGCGGCACCTACAATATTTGTAACAAAAGGAAATTCCCCATCCGGGTCCACCAACTTCACAGGATTGTTCGCACAATAAGCATACGGCGACAACGATGGATACTTATCCGCCATAGGATCCACGCTAAGCCAACCTGTCAAAATATCCGAGTCATAATATCGTGCTCCAAAGTAGGAAAAGCCTGTCTCTGAGTCTCTTTCTTTCCCGGTAAAAGGTTGGGGGTATTTTGGAGGTGTTTCTGCGTTATATTTTATCCAGTTTTGATACATAATTGTTCGTTGGTTTCGGTTTGCAAAATTACATATTTATTTTGAATTATTCATATCTTGTAGAAATTTGTGCGGTTAGTTTTACGATAACACAAATGTTTAGAACTATTCTGCTTGGTAAAGTTGTAAGATAATTTTGAATATATTTGACACATAAATCAAAAGCTAATTTATATTCTAATTAAATAATACTTTCGTTCTAAAATAATTTGAATCAAATCATCTAACTTATCTATATCATTACTTACATTATAAATATTTAAATCACATGATTTCTCATAAAAAAAAACAAAGTACGTTGAAGTTGCTCGCCCACCTTTTTTATATACGAAAAAACAGTAACCATCTTTTTTACCGCCAAATAAGAGTTGTCTATTTGGTAAAGAAGGAGAGGTTACTACATCTGTTCGATTGTACAATTTATTCGGATTAGAAATCTTAAATCGTATATCATATTTTTCTTTTATTATTCTTTTTATATCTCTGGGAATTTTTCTTTTGTTATAAAACAAAATAGTATTATCACTAGTTATCACATCTAATATTAGGCAATGGTTAGGAGTTAACAATTCATTTTGTGCAAAAATAGTAAACGAAAAAAATATATGTAACAATATTGATAATACATTTCTCATAGATCTATTATATTTCATCAGTACTTGTTGAATTATTTGTTCTATATATATATCCATCGTGATTATATCTAACTCCTTCGCCTAAAATTTTAGCGGCAGGAGTTTCAATATTTTCAATGACCCATCTTTCCTCTTTTAGATCGTATTGATTATCAAAAGAAGACATTTCTTGTTTATCTTCTTTTGTCATGTATAAATCAATATAAGAATGACCTAATTCATGTAGCAAACCTAAGGCTGGGCTTTGTCCCTTCTCTATTGAGTTGCCATTTTCGTCAGTTATTAACAACCCAGACTGTGGGTGATATTTTATAGTATTTGATTTTGGAGAATAATGGTCATTACCAATGTATGTTTTTTTTATTTTGACAACATTTTCTTGATCATTAGATATGGTATTAATAATCCCTTGTGTATCACCTTTTATAACATAATTGAGTGCATTTACAGTTTCTTTAACAAATGAATTATTGCCTAAATAGTTCATATTAGGTGTATAAACTATATATTTTCTTCGTTCAAAAAGTTTAGCTATTCCTGATTTATTTTTGTAATAAATTCTTATTTCCCTTCCATCCGGGTCCACAAGCTTAACAGGATTCCACCCACAATAAGCGTATGGAGACAACCCCGGATACTTATCTGCCATAGGATCCACGCTAAGCCAGCCCGTCATTAAATCCGAGTCGTAATACCTCGCACCGAAGTAGGAAAAGCCTGTCTCTGAGTCTCTTTCTTTCCCGGTGAAAGTGAAGCGTTCATTATACGAAGAAATTCTTTCGTTTACAAATGGTTCGCCGTATGGCATATATTGCAAATGTTGTACCGGTGTACCACTGCCGTTGGTTATCCACGAGGCACTGCCTAAATGGTCGCTATGGTAGAAGTATACTAAATTCTCTATAGCCGTAGGTTTGGTAGATAATGATGATAATGTATTATCAAATATAAATAGATTTATATTTGTTGTTGCTGACAATTGTGATTCTGTCACATTTATACCATTCAATCGAGCTTCTTCAGCCCATTCTCCGCTAATAATTTGGGGACACAATGGATCATTTTCATTTTCAATACGTTGATTAGCCATTGAGTTTTGACATTCATCAAAAAGAGCATCAGCTATCTTGAAATATCCATCATTGCTTACAAGTTTACTACTAAAACCTCCGTTACCCAATTTGGCACAGATGCGTTCTGTTCCATTATAGTAATGCTTGGTATAGCCGTGATTGGTTACAACTAAATATGGACCTACATATAAAGTGGCATTATCCAAAGTTGCTGTCGACTGTGTATATCCATTTACATCTACAAAACTATTGTCGCCCGTAAGTTTTAAAGTGCGTTCACCTGTATGGTCATAAGTATAATAGCTGTAATATCTATCATCTACCACCGTATGTAGTCTATTATCTTCAGTCCAATATAGATAACGTTCTGCACGTGGCGTTTGCGGATCTCCAAAATTATAACATGTGTTTGTTGCCAAATTTCCTTTCAAATCCCATTGCAAGTCGTATATCGAACGTTGGTCGCTTGAAACATCCACTATACGTCGAGGTGCATGTTGTCTTATTTTATCACAATATCCGTATACTATATCTTTAGGATAATAATAAGGTGGAACATCATAATTTTTTCTTATCATACGTCCCGAAGGAGTGTATTCAAGATTATATCTTACCAAATTATTACCATAGATTAATTTTGCTGACAAAAGTCGGTTAGCGGCATCATAATTGTACGATGCCGATGACATATTACCCAATGTTAGAACAGTTCCGGCACTATTAGCAACATCTGTAATATTACTTACCTTATCGTATGTGTACTTTATATCTTGCATAGAAACCAAAGAGTTGTTCACCTTGGCAAAACTTTGTAGATTTATCATTCTATGCAATTCATCATATCCATAAAAAGATACTGTACCATTGCCGTACCATACACCGGCCTTACCTCCATAATCATTGTAGTATATACTGTCTATGTAACTATGAGTAAGACCCATCTTTTCGCCTTTTACACTTTTCAATTCTCCGGCAGCATTGTAACCATAATATACTTGTTCGCCATCAGGATATTCCATTTCTATTACTTTGCCCCAACTATCGTATTTGAAATTCATTTCAAAAGTGTAACTTACAGTATTATACGGCAATGCAAAAGTACGAATATTTTTTGACACATTACCCATTTTGTCATAATATAATTCTTGGTATCCACTACCATCTCTGATGCGTGTTATTCTGCCTATCGAAGTTTTGTTTAGATCAGTGGTTGCACCATAGGTGTAATAAACAGAATTATGCTGTATTGATCCATATTTTTTCTCTATCAAACGATTATGGTCGTACTTATAAATGATTTCTTCACCGGCATTATTTGTTTCTTTTGTTACTTGACCTAACGCATCGTATTTATATGTATTTGTGCCGGCATCGGGATGTATTCTTTTCAACAATAAACCTCTCATATCGTATGAGTAGTAGGTAATAAATCCTTCGGGATCGGTGCTTTCTATTAGTTGTCCCAAAGCATCATATCCAAATAATGTTGTATTTCCATTGCCATCAACCACTACTTGCTTTAATTCTCTACTATCGTTGTATATTACATTGCTATTACCCTTAGCATCTGTAATGGTATTTTTTATTGTACTAAATCCATTCTTTGTTGCAAAATCGTATGTATATTGTGTTATATCTGTTTGGTTGTCATGATGTACAGCATCACTAAGCTTTCTATCTAATATATCGTATGTTGTAGTGGTATACATTCCCACAGATAAAGGTACTACATATCCATTTATATTATCTCCTATAACAAAAGAATCATATGTTTTTATTGTCCTACCCCAAGCATCATATTCTACACGTCCTGAACTTATTTGTTTCCGTATGCCATTTATTTCAGCAGTTTTTCTTGTCTGTGCCACACGTCCCATACCATCAGTAAAAATGTATGTTACAATTTTTTGCAATGTATCCAGAGCCGAGTGATGATGTGTTTGCACCCAAAGGCGCTGAACATTTTGCTGAGGAATAACAATAGATTTAATATGCCTATTTGATAATCTTTGCTTTGGACTTCCTGTAAATCCTCTGAAATTCGGATTATTGCTTGCTATGGCTTCCGGAGCGTTATCCCATCTTACATATAAAACTGTAGGTCGTTGTAGAGTGTCGGCTTCATTAGGAACTCTTATAGCCAATAGGCGCCCCCAATCATCGTAATTGTAACTTATACTATCACCACTAACGCTATAGGTTGTCATCGGCTTGCCTATTTCCAAATTATAATCGGCTCGCGAAGTCGTTCCAAATGTATTATCCGAAACTTGTACCACATGTTTAAACAAGAATGTATCGTAAGCATAAGAATAAGTAAGTCTTGATCCATTATTATCATTTGCCGGATGTTGAACTTTTATTATATTACCATATTTATCATAGTCGTAATCTATGGTATGATACGATGAACCATCGTATACCGAAATAGATTTGATATTTCCACGGTTATCATACGACGCTAATTTTTTTCTAAGTAAAGCATTGCTACTACGTACTTCATGACTTTCAACAAGAGCCGATTGATTATTTCCTACATTAGGATGATATAACAATAATACTTTTATGTCGTCTTTTGACGTTGATATATCATTGTGAATTATTACTGTATCATTTCTCCCATAACTTCCATGACCAAACTTTTCGGCTGTGGTTAATTTTGCCACTCCCGAAGATATATCATAGTAACGTACTACCGATGAATCTAGTGCCGGGAATGTTGGTCCATAACAATGAGCTTTGCCATCATCGACAATATTTCCCGTTGTTATTTCCTTCATTTTATAAAACCATTGTTTGTCTAAATGACAATTGCCATGCGTATCAAAAGTACCTTCGTAATGTTTAATACCTCGTAGCTTATAGTTATTATTATGGTATATTTCCAATGTTCTGCGAGAATCATTAAAACCGTTAAATGTTGTAGTTATTACAGTGTCGAATCCGTATGGTGTTCGTTCTCCGGTATGATGATAATAGTTTTTATATTCTATATAACATTCCATTACTACACCTGAATTAACATCTCCAATTACTGTATCTTCTATAGTAAAACTACTTAATACCGTAGGCCGTTGGCGTGCATAGTCGGAATGCTTGGCTTGTTCATACTCAAGAGAAATCTTATTACCATAAAAAGATGTAACAGATTTTAATTTATCTACCTTGTATAGATTGTTATATTTGATTATGATATTTCCCCCGTCTCTAGTAACAATATCCGGCAATCCGTCAGCATTCATATCCATAAACATACTTTCAGTATTGTTATATGCATTACTTTTGTTGAGACCTCCTGACCCTTGTATTTTAAACATAAACACGGGCACACCGGCTGTAAACCTACCATTGATATCAAAATTAAGTGTTCTATTCCCCGATTCAATAGTAGAAGTTTCCGGGTCAATAGTTAAACATGTATCCGAAAATCCCCAACCGGTATTAAAGCATATTTTATTACCCTCTTCTATTTTATCAGCCAATCCATCACCATTTACGTCAGAATATATTGTTTTGCTATTATTGTTGGAATAACTCAATCCCATTCCGGCCGAGAAACTTCTATTAACAGTAGACGAAGCACTATTACTAGTGTTTGGTATATCAAATGATTTTGAAATTGTGGAACCAAGAACATAATTAAAACTACTATTTTCGTTTAATGGATTGTCTGTTAAAATTGTTCCCTGATAATAAGCATATCCCAAATTTAAAAATACCTTTCCACCATAAATTTTGTCGGGTAATCCATCTCCATTTATATCAGTAAATGACACTTCAATACTATCTTTCGACCATGACAAACAACCATTAGCTCCAGGATCAAAATTAGGACTCTCTGAAATATCATATATATTTTCATCAGTTGAACTTCCGTCGTATGATGATTGTGCTATTTTTACACTTCCTTTTTGATCTATATATTTCGTATATTCGGCAAAAGATGCTCCACCTTGTGTGCTAAATGAATTATATTCGCTTATATGTATTCCTTGTATATTTTCCGGTGCATTACCTGCTATATAGGACGAAAAACCACCCCTTGAGTTAGTGTACTGAACTCCATTTTCAACAACTATATCGGGATAACCATCACCATTCATATCCATATAATCTTGTAGTTGTCTAGTTTTGCCATGAGAATAATTCAAACTACCATTCCATGACGTACGTAAAGGAATACTCAATGATACTGAAGCACTATAGTTGTGTGCCGTTTGAGAACTTTCGCGAATAGGTCCTACCTTTGGTGAACAAATATTGTTTAAATGTGTGTTGCTTACTGTTTCATAAACACTACTATCTATCACCATGGTCTTCTTCATTTGCCAATTCGAAGCACTCATGTGTGTCGGGGTGATAAATGTGCGATATGCAAAACCTGTCCATATATGTTGCATAATAGAGGTATCCAATGTGGAAGTCATTTGTCCTACCATTGTTTCATCTTGATTAGGAACCGACGAGACAAACATATCAATGGAATCTAAACTTATAGTACTATCACTAAAGTTGTTAAGCATATTAGCTTGATTAGGATCCAATTCATTCAATCGAAGTTTTTGTTCATTGATAGGTGTTCGTAACTCATCGGTATTGTAAGCAAACTGTCCCCATTGGTGATTAATATTACCGAAAGCTCTCATATTCGGAATATTAAAATTAGTATCTGTGAGATCAAAAATACTATCAAATTTTATTCCTATTTCTTTTTGGCTACTCAATATGTATGCATAAGTGCTTGAAATATCTTCAGGCATAATACCCGGAACATAAATTTCGTAGAAACCTGCAGTTTGATTATATAATGAAAACGATGTTATATCACTACTTATATTGGCAGAATCTAAAAAATCGGCTCCTGCCGATGTGCGTTTCACCAATTTAATATTACGTCCAAACAAAGCACTATCGGATGTTACAAATTTTATATTGTCATATGTAGTTGGAGTAACTTCTTCGGTAAGTGTATGGGTAACGAATGTTCTATATATCGGAGATGGAGTTTGATCTATGCTATATATAGTATCGTTTGTATTCGGCAAAACTGATATATTTGGTTGTCCTTCAGATATGCACGATGAGCGTATAATTGGATTCCATGATAATTTTGTCCAATCGACCTCGTAATCACTTCTTGCTTCAAAAACAATACGTTGCCCTTCTCCTAACGAAAATTCTTCTTCGGTGCCTCCCCAAACAACAGTACCAGGACTTATTACATCATTAAATATTGTATCAACTATAATATTGCCGGTATCAACTATATTTGCAGATAGATATATAGTACTGCTAAAAGGATCTTTAACAATATACTTGGAGTTTACATATACACATTCATCTATTGGAGCATTGAAGTTTTCGGTTTTCCATGCAAAAAAATCTTCTTCAGAATTATATTCATATATTTTTCTTCCTTCGTAATCTTGAGCTATAGTGTTTGTACTATTATATGTAACTATCGGACTCCAATTTACAATGTCATAATAATTATCTTTCAAACTCTCTACCCTAAAATATATTCTATCTCCTTTCTCTACTTCAAAAGCATTAGGAATAGTCATATCTCTCAATGTAGTTATTGTGTCTAAATATGCACTATCTTTCACAACACCATTGTGTTGTATACTTAAGCGAACACCATCATTGTCCGACACCCGTCTTGCTTTATCGAATGTTGGATCTAATGATGCTACTCCGGAAATGGTAATATATCCAGCTTTAGGTGCAACCCATACTCTTACCACATTACGTCGTATAGTATCGGGATCGTTGGGTTGCAAATATGAAGTATCTTGTGTAAATATCAGTTCATTTGAATTTACTTCACCAACAACATCACCTCGCTTTTCATACACTTTGGTTATTGTCATATTCCCTTCTCTGAAAAGATCGGGATTAATATTTTCCGACTCTTCTAATGTGTAATAGTTATTAGAACATGACGATAATTGCTCTGTAACTTTTGGAGGAGTGTGGGTAAAAATAATTGAATCGCCAGAAATACCCATATTGAAATACACTATACCATTTACCAGTATATCAACCAACCCATTGGCATCGGCATCAGTATAATAAACAGTGTTTAGCGATTTGCTAGAAGAATATTGATAACCAAGATTTGCCCCTACCGAAGCTCCGGAAACTTCCCCACCAGCATTTAAATCTACACCTATACTATAAGACTTCTTCGTTTTCGATATTTGAAAATTATCACCGGAAATAATAATACGATGTCTAAATTTTTCTTCATTATATTGTTGATTTATAGGGTTGTATAATTTTGTAAACAAACATAGCTCTTCATTAATAAAATCTTTATATACAATATCGGGATATCCGTCTCCATTAATATCTACCAAAGTTGATTCTCCCTCATTTTTTGAAGATATCCCTATATTGCCATTGGCATTAAGATTAAAAGTTTGCTTCCATGTTTCTTTTCCTAATCCGGCTCCTATACCGGCATTTATGTTATAGTTGGTTGATTTATTTGAACCTAATGGACTTATATCAAAAACATTAAATATAAAAGAATTATCATAATACATATTATTAGCATATATCCAATACTCATATGAAAATATCTCATCCCTTAAATCGGAATACTCATGATATTTGAATTTATGGTATTTAAGCGTATTTGTAGTTGTATCGTCTAAGGTGTTTAACGATAGTAGTGAAAGTTTATTTTCCCATTCCGACGGACTCATTTCCACAACTGCAGCCAATCGAGATTTTTTGGTATATAATGATGTATCGTATAGCAATTTATATCCTCTTATCATTTTATCTTCTTGCTTGTACATCAAAAACGAAGTATCAATATAATCTTTGGATATTTCGTGCCATAAATTTATATGATTATTTTCCCAATATTTCGTGTTATACAAACATTTTAAAATCATATTAATCCATTCCTCATCAGGATATCGTTCTTCAACCGGCATACTATACCATTTTTCGTAAATATCATTTATGCAAACAAAGTTATCGAATTTTGTATTTATTGGATAATCTGTAGGAAATAAATTAAAAATAGCCCAAGCAGTATCAAATGGCAATGTGTCTATTACAAAATGTGGTTCATATTTTACATAGTTTGTTTTTATTTCATCTAACAAAAAGCAATAATTTTCTTTTACACCTAAATTACCGCTTATGATAGGATCGAAACGGTTTGTTCTATACGAAAACGTAATACTATGACCATACCAATGTGTTAAAGTGTCTATTCTTGAAGGCAAGGCATATAATATTGTGTCCGGGTACAATGCCCTTCCCGATAGTTTGCCATCCAAATCATTATTGTCATAATATTTATAGGAATAATGTATACTATTACCATTCTTATCTACCACTTTACTTAAATACCACTTACCTATGTTGCCTTCTCCTGTTTTAAGTTCATAAACTTTTGTATTACGTTCACTATTGCCATAGTAATAGTGTGTACCACTGCGGTCTACCACTTCCCACCAATAGTTTTTAGGATTGTCTCCATGTCGTACTATACTATCGAAACTACCTTCTATTCTGCTATAAAATCGTTTTCCATCGGAAAAACGATTTTCGTATTTGCGTGCAAATGCCGGTAAACTATCATAGTTAACCAACAACTGCTCTCCATTTAAAAGGTATGTTTCTGTTTCGTAGACCGAACTGTACAATGGTACTCCCCAGCGTGTTTCTACTGATATACACGGTATACTTATATCCCAACCTATGCCTAACCATCCGTTTCCGCCGTTGCTGTTGTAGGTCAATGCCAAATTGGGTTGCATGCCTTGGCGACCTGCCGGTATCTGCAAGGGGTAGCTAAGGTTGGCTGTACCCATATTGTTGGCTGTGGGTGGTTGTATCATAGTTATGCCTTCCAATGGGTTGGCAGCTTCCAAATCTGTCATCATAGTCGGCACGAAAGCCTGTGTTTCGGGCATCTCGGGAACTTTCAATATCTCATTTACAAAGTCGGTAAAGTGGGTGGTGAGCGACACTATTTCTTTGTTTACTGTGTCTATCTCTTTTCTAAACAATCGCACCCATGTCTTTTTTTCTTCGTCGTAGTAGCTTGTATATATGTCATCGGGGGTGTAGCCGTGTGGCAACTTGCTTTCGTCGTATGACATCCTAAGTTCGGCGTAAGGACTGAAATGTTCGCCGTTGGGCAGGAATCTATAGCCATCGCCACTGCCAAAGGTTACGTTAACCATCTCGTCTGCCAACGGTGGCAACTCCTCGGTGGTTAGGGCCGTAACGGTATATGTGCCTTTGCGTATTATGGCTGTGTCGGGTGCCGATAGGCTTACTCCGTCCATTTTCAACAGCATCGACTTGCCGTGATGTATATTTACTTTCACATCGCCGGGTATATCGATGATTGCAATATTAATATTAGTGCTGTCGCATTCTTCCTGTTCTAACACCTCTGCTTCATTATCTTGACATGTAATAGTCGGTATTATCGGCTCCGGATTGCCGTTTTTGTTTTTAGTGTGACTACAACTTGCAAATACAGATATTGCAAGCATTAGCAATAATGCCATTTGTGTACTTCTATTTTTCATATCCTTTTGTTTTATTATTTTACAATCAGTTTGGTTGTTTGACTACCTT
>JAFZFU010000098.1 GCA_017555745.1 Bacteroidales bacterium | reverse complement strand
TATTTGTTCGAGCAGGCAGGTGTTCAAAAAGGATTGAAAGAGGCCGGCTTGTGGCTTTGTACTGCCGGCGAAGAAGAGTTGAAAAATATGATGGCAGAAGACCCTTCGATACTTAGAGATTGGGACGATGAGCATGGCGACAAAATGATAAAGATAGTAATAATAGGTCGATATATGGATAAAGACGCGATAGTGAATGCATTAGACGCATGCCTGTCGTAAATTGCACAGTGTCGGTTACCGGTCAGTAATTGTATAACAGACAACGGAGGACGGTAGTCGGTATATTATTTTATTTAAGAATTTTTTTAGAAACATTCCATGACCTAAAACAGTACTTTTCATCGCTTTTGAGAGGCCATTAAAGAGGCCTTCGGTGAAGATTGGAGTCTTCTTCAAGAGAAATTAAGGTTTTTTGAAAATCAATTATTTATCTTTTTGAAGAAAACTTCGAAACATTACTCTTTAAAGGATAGGGATTTTAAATATTATTAATTTATTAAAAGGGGCGAGTTGTGGCGTCTTAAAACGTGATGACATGCCGGGTAGCACTTTCGGCGACGCCTTTTCGGGCTGACAAAGTAAAAAAGGCGAAACACTTGCGTGCTTCGCCTTTTTTGTGGTTATATCAAACTAAATAATTAATCCAAAACATGTATCAGTTCTATTTCGTAGATTACTGCTGTGTAAGGAGGAACATCTTCGGAGCCATTAGGACCAAATGCCAAGTGGCTTGGTATGTAAAATATGTAGTGAGAGCCTGCCGGCATCAATTTCAAGCCCTCTTGTAATCCGGGAAATACATTGTCGGTCAAGGTAAGTATGGGCTCGCGAACCTCGTATGTTTGGTCGAATACTTTTCCATCGGCAAGGCTAGCTTTGTAATGAAAACGTACTCTGCCACCGCTAAATGCTTTTCTGCCTTCGCCTTGTTTAACTACTTTGTAGCACAAACCAGACTCGGTAGATTTTATATCCGGGTTGTTGTCCTTTAGTTCTTTGAAATATTTTGCTTCGTTGTTCATTGCAGTTTCCGCAGTTTCGGCCATTTTGTTTTGTTGATTTGTTATCATTATCATGGCTGCTTCTTGCAATACTTTGTTGAAAGTGGTGTCATCCATTGGACCTACTTTGCCATCCAAAGCGTTTTCCACTGCCATTAAAAATGTTTTCTTATCGATATCTAGTCCTGATTGTTTAAGGCCTTTACCCATGTTTTCGCCCAATGCCCAACTTATGCTGTCCTTTTGGGTATTTAATTTTACTTTCTTGTTTTTGTCACACGAGTTCATCCCAAATATGGCAATACTTGTAAGTATCGACAATCCTAATATAAAGTTCTTTTTCATTTGTTTTTATTTTATTATTAATATCCGAGTATTTTAAGCATCGATTTGTATGTTTGTTCTTTGGCAAATAGTTTTGTGGTATATTCGCCGTCTTCGTTTACATCTATTATAATATGTTTTGGAGCCGGAACCAGGCAGTGTTGTATTCCGCCATATCCACCGATGCTTTCTTGGTAGGCACCGGTGTGGAAAAATCCTATATACAAAGGTTCATCTTTGTCCAATTTAGGAAGGAATATTGCATTGGCATGGGCTTCGTTGTTGTAATAGTCTTGACTGTCGCAAGTTAGTCCGCCCAAAAATACTCGTTGATATTCCTTATTCCAATTGTTGATTGGAAACATTATCCATCTTTGATTGATACCCCAACTGTCGGGAAGAGTGGTGATAAACGAAGAATCTATCATATACCATAGTTCGCGGTCGTTTTGTTGCTTTTGTCCTATAATGCTATATAGAGTGGCGCCACTTTCGCCTACTGTATATGAGCCAAACTCGGTGAATATATTAGGCTCTTCTACACCTCTGTTTGTACAGATGTTCTTTATTTGAGCCAATATTTCTTCCGACATATATTCGTATTCGTATGTGCTTGCCAAAGAGTTTTTAATTGGGAATCCACCACCTATGTTTAGCGAATCCAAGTCGGGACAAATCTTTTTCAAGTCGCAATATACATTCACACATTTAGCCAATTCGTTCCAATAATATGCACTATCTTTTATACCGGTGTTGATAAAGAAGTGTAGCATCTTAAAGGTAAACTTCTTGTTTTCTTTTATCTTTTCTTCGTAAAACGAAACAATGTCGTTGTATCGTATTCCCAAACGAGATGTGTAGAAGTCGAATTTAGGTTCTTCTTCGGATGCTATTCTAATACCTATTTTAACGGGTTCTTTAACTGTTTCCAATGCATCGTTTAATAGATCGATTTCGCCTTTATTGTCGATAACCGGTACCATATTGTGGAATCCGTCTTGAATCATACCGGCAATATTTTCGATGTATTGAGCACGTTTGTAACCATTGCATATAATATATATATCCTTATTGATTAATCCTTGATCGTACAATTCTTGGATAAGATTAATATCAAAAGCCGACGACGTTTCGAGGTTTACATCGTTTTTCAATACTTCTTCCAATACAAAAGAGAAGTGAGAACTTTTTGTACAATAACAATAGTTGTAACTTCCTTTGTAGTCAACTTTGGCTCGAGATACATTGAATAGACGTTTTGCACGTTGTATTTGTGAGCTGATTTTAGGTAGATAAGTTATCTTCAAAGGTGTTCCGTATTGCTTAATGATTTCCATCAATGGAATGTTATGGAAATACAATTCGTTATCCTCAGTGTGAAATTCATCTTGTGGAAATTCGAATGTTTGATCGATTAAATCGCTGTACTTGTTCTTCATTTTTCTAATCTGATTTAGTTGGATTATTATATTTTGATTAATCTGAATTACTTGAATTGTTTTATTATTTCGAATGCAAAGTTACTAAAAAAAACAATATGATGATAGACAATTTTATATTTTTTTTATCGTTATCCACTAAAACTAAATAATAAAACTAACTATGTGGTATTTTATAATAGGTATAATAGTATTGTATGTTGCATATCGTCTGTGTGTTAGCATCGTGTTCCCAAAAATGAGCGAACGTAGTCTTCAAAAGTATCGTAAAGATTTTTTTAAGAAAAATCAGCATATTGATTCCGATAAATTGCCCCATATGAAAGGGAAGAAAGATTAAATATTCTATTTTTTACTGATTTTTGAATGTCATTTTAGGTAAATGTAAACCTCTCGTTCGGCGATTTTACGGTTAGATGCTATACATCTTAGTTTTTCCTAAATTCTTTTGCTTTCTTTTTTATGTTTCGCTGTAAAGATGTCTTCCGCAATTAATTTTCGTGGACTATCTTTGCGAGTGATTCAGTTTACTTAATCGCCGATTAAAAAAAAACTCGCAATGCAATTGCATTACGAGTTAGATGAATGTATATATGGAGGATATATATTTATTTTACCGGTATAAAGGATTCGTTGTCTTTGTAGGATTGATAGTCGTAATGTTCTATTGTGTTATCTACTGGGTTGTAGTAATAGTAGTATAATGGTTTTTTACCTTTAATATTGTCTTTTACGTATTCGTTTATTATCTTTTCGCAAAACTTTTTGGCACTGATGGCACCTGCACGATAGGCACTGCGATATGTGTCGTTTACATTTATTCTGTCGAAACGTCCAACTCCCAATGCCTTTCCGTTTTCAATCTTTTTTATACTTCCGTTGAATTCGTCCATTGTTTCGAAGTTTTTGAAGTATACAACTATATTTTCTTCGCTTGTGGCTGTGTCGTTTAGCAAGTACCATACATTGGTGCTGAAGCCTCTCAAATCATAATCATAGTAGTAATAGTTGTTTTTGTCTTCGTAGTCCGAACGGGTTCTTTGAACATATTCTTCGGCTTCAATCTGCAATATATTTATTGTAAATATCTTATTGGGTACTGCTTTGGGCATTAATGCGGGGTCGGATACTATCTCCATAGGTATCCCCAATCTACTTATGTTGTATACAAGATTGTCGTTGAATTGTTGTAGAAATATTTCGTCGTTTATCTTGTCCAACAATGCAGTATTGGCAATTATTACACTATCCTGAGTGTCGTAGTCTAGGTCGGCGAAGTCTTCTATTTGGTTTAAAGTTTGGTTGGTATGCACCACTGTTTGAGGTAAACATACATATATTTTCTCGGTAGGAGTATAACTTCTTGTTGAAAATTTTTCTACAAAAGATTTTGCCAAATCCTTTTCCGACGAACATGCACAGCAACATATTGCAGCCAAAAGCAAAGTGTATTTCTTTATCTTATTCATAATATTTGTTGTTTAGTATGCCTTAATTAACGTGTGTATATCCAAAAAATTGTATCGAGATCCAAAAAACTTCGTTTCATCTATCCAAAACAGAGTTGTAATTAAAGGCAAATTCTAAAAAAAATCTTTGCGTCTTAGAGTATTTCTGTGATTGTGAAACCTTAGCTTGCATGTAGAATTCTTAGAAGTTGCCTTTGTATGATGGAATTATAATTGTTATATTGCATTCTTGGTTAGTTCTTCGTATTCTTTTCTGTTTCGTAATATATTACAAGCTAAGAATACTGCACTTCTAAACGATTGTTCCGAAGCTTTGTCTTTTCCGGCAATATCGTATCCGGTTCCGTGGGCAGGCGAAGTGCGCACATATGGCAATCCTGCAGTGTAGTTTACTCCTTCGGTGAACGACATTAATTTGAAAGGTATAAGGCCCTGGTCGTGGTATAATGCCAATACACCATCAAACTTGTTGAACTCCGAGTTTCCAAAGAAACCATCCGAAGGGTATGGTCCGAATGCCAATATGCCTTTATCATAAGCTTCGCGTATAGCCGGAGAAACGATTTTGTCGTCTTCGTCACCTATTACGCCATTGTCGCCGGCATGAGGATTGAGGGCCAAAACTGCTATTTTAGGCATTGTTATACCAAAGTCTTGTTTTAGCGAAGTGTTCATTATTTCTATTTTTCGCAGTAGCATTTCTTTGGTTATCTTTAGTGGAACTTCGCGCAATGCCAAGTGGCTTGTAACTATACCTATGCGAATACGATCGCAAACCATCATCATAAGCGAATCACTATTAAATTTGTTCGAAAGATATTCGGTATGTCCCGGAAAAACAAAATCTTTGCATTGTATATTCTTTTTGTTGATGGGGGCCGTAACCAAAACATCAACGTTGTTTTTCATCAAATCGTCGCAAGCACAATCTAAACTCTTAAGCGACAATTGTCCTGCCACCTCTGTCGATTTGCCTAAATCGATTTTTATTTCATCGTTGGTGATGTTTATTACGTTAAACTTTTTGTCCATGGCACCGGAAGCATCTTTTATGCTGGTTAGTGTAAGTTCGTTTTTTAGTAGTTTTTTGTGATACGATGCCACTTTTGAAGTACCATATAGTATAGGAGTGCATACTTCCATCATTCTATTGTCCGAAAAAGTTTTTATTATTACTTCGTATCCCACTCCGTTGATATCGCCATGCGTAATAGCCAATTTTATTTTATTATCGCTCATTATACTAT
>JAFZFU010000097.1 GCA_017555745.1 Bacteroidales bacterium | reverse complement strand
GAGATTTTCCAAAACTTCCAAGTGGTGTGCTACCTCCAAGATAAACAGATAATTCTAGCTTTTTGTTATTTTCACTTGTTGCTTGGGCGTCCTGCGCCATTATTACATTTAGTCCAAGGCTTGCTACCATTGCCATACAAGCCAATCTTCTTAATGTTCTTTTCATCTTTTTTATATTCTATTTGTTAGTGAATTAAATTCTAATCTTATAAACAGCATAGACGCCGTTGCCGGCGTCTATACCGTTGTTGTTTCGTTATCCTTCAAAGCCACCGCCGCCGGAGTTTCCACCGCCTTGGTTGCCTTGGTCGTTGTTGTCGTCGCCGCCTTCCGGTTGTTGTTCGTTGTCATCGTCCGGTGTTTTTCCCATCGACGGCAGTACGTCTATCACACGAAGTTTCATCTTCTTGGCTTCGTCGGCAAGGTCGCCGTCGGGACGGTAAAGGATGCCTTTCGTCTTGATGGTGTCGGGCGTACACTCTTCTTTGGTGTCGACAGCCATGGCTGATATTTGCGGATAAAGAGTTCCCAACACTCCAAAGTCTACTATACGTCCTTCGGCTATGCCTTCGAGCATTACACCTACAAAGGCATGTATTATGGCATCGGTATCGGCACGGCTGAATGTGGTGGCCGATTGTATTTCTTCCAATATGGCTTCGGATGTCACGTTGCCATAACTTACACGTTTCAATGTGTACTGATATTGTCCTTTTTTAGGACCTATCGTCATTTTTGTTTTTACCAATTGCAAATCCATAGTTTATCCCTCCCTTGGTGTTGCATTGTCGGCCGGTGCAAATACACGGAAACCCGACTTGTTTATCACTTCTTTTAATTCATTGCTTGGGCGAAAGCCTATAGTAATATCTTTCACACAGTTGTTCACCGTGGCATCGGCGGCGGTGTCTACCATTTTGGCAGTCATCTTGGGGTAGAAAGTTCCCAAACCCTTGATGTTTACACTGTCGCCTGCAAGAATGTGGTAGCGTATTTGTTCGAAATAAGCACGCAATATCCCACTCACCTCGCCGGGCAGTATACTACCTCTGATTGATACTTGTTCGGATGTTTCGTCCAATGTCAAATGGTCTTGGCGGCGTAGTGTTGCCACCCATTTGTCTTGTTTCAAGACTTTTTTCTTTTTGGCCTCGTAGGTCCAATAGCGTTTTTTCGCCATAAAATCTCCTTTCTTTTTTTTAGATTAGTAATAGTTTTTCATTATTTTCAATTTAGCCAACAGCCAATAGCCAACGGCCAAAGTGTTTATTTCTTTTTCTTTTCTCTGGCATGAGTATCGGCGTTAAAAATACGCTTGTCTGCCAGCTTTACTCCTGCCTTGTTTATTATCTCCTTGAACCGTAGGGACGGTCTGAACAACACCCCCACACGTTTTACAGACGCATTGTTTACCTTTTCGGGACTATCCACTGCCGTGGCTGTTATGGAAGGGTAGAAAGTGCCGAGGTTGTCCAGCTTCACCACATCGCCCATGGCAATACGCCTGCTTATGCAATCTTCCAACGCCCTCACGTGCATAAGCACATCGGCCGGCGATGCCGAACAAATCTTGGAAACATCTTCGGCAAGTATGCTTATATCAATATAATTGGCATAGCACACCTTTGCCAGGTACACCTCTTTCGAGTTTCCGTTTGCATTGATTTTTTGTTTTTTCTTCAAATAACCTATTGCCATTTTATTGTTGCTTTGTTGGTTTATATTTCAAATAATTTATGTTTTGTTCGAGAACTGAATTCAGTTTGTTCGAGAATGCATCCAAATTTGTTCGAGACAGGTATTCTGCAAAAGCCTTGAGGGCGGTCTGCTCAAGCCTTGAGGACGATTCCCTTAAGCCATGAGTAAAGCGTCCTTAAGCCATGAGGGACCACCCTGCGCCGAACTTTGCAAGATTCAACATCGAACACTTTCTAACCCTTTGCCGAACTTTGTTGAATCCTTTGCCGAACTTTGCAAACACAGCCGCCGAAGATAATACATTTCTACTCCGACGACTTTCGCCCGAGAACAAGCAATACATCAATATTTCAATAAAACTTTACAGTCCACTCTTCCAAAACTTTTCTTTCGGACTACAAAAGTAAACCCCTCTTTTTGACGTTGGCTATTAGCTGTTGGCTATTGGCTTGGCTGACGCTCTTGCATAGATTATGAAATGATATTTGCCGTTTGTTTTGGGTAACCAATAATAATATGTCATGGAAATGAATAGTTGCTCACAAAAAAGTATTGAAATACTTGCCACAAAACAAAGAAAAGTTCGAAATCATAAACAAATACCGTTGCACAAACTAATAGAACTACGACAATCTAAGATTAAAAACCACACAAAAGATGTGGACCTGTCGCTACTTAAACATTTAAAAACTTTTGCAGGGAAAGAGCTCAATACCTCGAATATTGATATAGATTTTTGCCATAGATTTGCTCAATATCTTACAAACGAAGCAAATATAAAAGTAAGCAGTGCCAAAACATACCTACAAAAACTCAATGCCATACTGCAAGAAGCCGTATCGATGAACTATATGACATACAACCCTATGCCGCAAATAAGCAAACTGATACCTAAAACAGTAAGCAAAGAAAAAGATTACCTTACAGTCGAAGAAGTAAAACGTCTGGAAAAGGCAGAATGCCCGCACTTGACAACCAAACTCGCATTCTTGTTTTCATGTTTTACCGGATTAAGATTGTCTGATATTGAAACATTGAAATGGAGCGATATACACAAATGCGACAACCTATACATGCTGATAAAAAGACAGGTAAAAACAGGTTCAGAAATTCGAATACCTCTCAGCAAACAAGCAATAGCGATACTGAAAATATTGCAACGCAAGAAAATAGCGAATGGCGAACATGTATTTACAATGTATTCTCGAACCACAATTTGTTCCGACCTAAAAGTTTGGGCAAAGAATGCTAAAATAAACAAACATATTACTTTCCATGTGTCGAGAGTCAGCTTTGTTACCATCTCTATTTCGGCAGGTATAAACATATATGTAGTGTCCAAACTATGTGGGCACTGCAATGTGAAAACAACACAAATATATGCAAGAATGACAGACCGTACTTATATTGATGCTATGGTATTGCTTGATAATATTTTCAAAACGAAACAAAGAAACGCAAAAAATGTTCAAAATTTCAATCTTCTTCTATAAATATTACTATATTATCGTTAAATATTACAAAAGTTTCATTCTGTAAATCAAGCAAATATCTATATTTAAGAAAATAAATTTTGCTATGTCGTAATAAAAGTTTACTTTTGTAGTCCGAAAGTACCGGTGTTTTAGATTCAGATTTCAAATTGCGATAGCTAAGCCAACAGCCAACGTTCTATCTGATATTATGGTCTTGGCCAATAAAAAAACGGCACTCACCGGATGACGATGGATGCCGTTTTTTAGAATAAAATCCTAATATGTTATTTGATAGGATGATCTTTGTGGAATTGAATTAAGCGAGCTTCCAAATCAGGGAATTGTTCGCGAAGTACCAATGCTACGCAAGCGCGTATACCTTGGCGTGTACTTCCTGTTATATCCAACGAAATAGCACTGATACCATAACGGATAAGTTCGTTAAGAAGGTCTACTCCTGTATATCCCGGATAGCAGAATGTAAAGTAGAAACCATCGCCGATAGGTACTCCCATATCTTCGTCGTAAACTATATAGAAGCCATTGTCGATGAACATTTTCTTCATGATATGAGCTTTTTCGCCATATTCGTGTATGTCTTTTACAAAGTTGTAAGTACCATTGTTGGCACCTCTAAGCATTGCAGCCAAAGCATACTGAGCCGAGTGTGCAGTACCGGAGCTTAAGCAATAAAGAGTGCCGAAAACCATAGCACGACCTACTTGTGTTTGAGAATAGTAGCGAGCCAAATCAGGACATTCTTTGTTGTAAAGTTCAGGGCTTATAACCATCATAGCAATACGTTGTCCGGCATAGCTAAACGATTTAGAACCCGAAATCATAAGAACGTAGTTGTTGGTATATTTAGCAACAGTTGGTTGGAATGGAGCAACACCGGGTTGAGAGTAATCTTTGCGGAAGTCCATTGCAAAGTAAGCAAGGTCTTCTAGTATGATTACACCGTATTTGTTGGCCATATCGCCGATAATTTTCAACTCTTCGTCGGTGAAGCAGAACCATGCAGGATTGTTTGGACTGGAATAGATGATACATGCTACGTCGCCATCTTTCAACATTTCTTCCAACTTTTCGCGTAGTTTTTCGCCACGATAATCGTAAACATCAAAAGTTTTGTATTCTATACCAAGTACACGGCATTGTTGTTTTTGTACAGGGAAACCCGGGTCGATGAACAAAACTTTAGTTTTAGTTTTGTCGTAACGGGTAAGAGTCAAAAACGAAGCGAAACCGGCTTGCATAGAACCTACTGTAGGTACACAGCAATCTGTAGGTACGTCGATATCTAAAAAGTTCTTTACAAATAGAGATATTTGTTCTTTTACATCTTGTGTTCCATAAATTTCAGGGTAAATAGATGCAACACCATTGCGTAGTGCTTCTATTTCTGCTTCAACACCTACTTGAGCTGCCGGCAATCCGGGAATACCCATTTCCATTTTTACAAAACGTACTCCTGTTTCAGCTTCAACGTCTTGTATCATTTTACGCATTTCTCTTATCGATGCTTTTCCAGGGTTTGCTATCTTGTTGCTTTGTGCAATTTGGTCGATAGTTTCTTTGCTAATTGGTATTTGTGTCATTATCTATGTATTTTTATGTTTTATTATTTATTTCTCGTATCTGTTTAGCGGCCTGCAAAATCTTTTATTTTGGGTAGATTTAT
>JAFZFU010000096.1 GCA_017555745.1 Bacteroidales bacterium | reverse complement strand
TTTTAAACTTGCACCCTCAAAATAGTGCATTCTCACGATGTCTATTTTCTCATCGTACTTGAAATTTTCTCTTCTTTTTCTTTTGGTTTCTTTATTCATATTTTGTTGACTTTTGTGTCAACTTTTTTCAGCACAAGACAAGAGATTATCACCCAAATTAAACTTCGACGAATGGGAAGAAAATGTTTGCTGAAAGCTTACTCAAAGTAAAGAGTTTTGAGGTCGTGAAAAAAAACTAGCGAAAGTTAGGTTTACTTCGTGAAATATTAGTATCTTTGCAAACTGAATGATATGGATTACTTAATAGTTGTATTTGTAATCTATTGATTTTTAAAACTTATAATATTATCTTTGATGAGCGAGAAACCTATTGTAGACATACAAGAAAACGATATACTGCGTATTTATCCCGATGTGTTGGAGATATTGCTCTGCGACCGTACTACCAATAAGAATATCTTTTGGGCTACTAATGACTACGAGTATAAGGGGGGGGCGTATAAATACAATTCCGAAATTTCTGTTACTGCTATAACTGGTCGAAACGGAAGAGTGATAAAGCCACGTGTGCTTAAAACCAAGGAGGAACAGACCGAAAGAGCTAAGGGAATGGCAGAAGTTTTTACTCCTTCGTGGATATGCAACGCTCAAAACAATCTGGTGGATGAGGCTTGGTTTGGGAGGAAAGATGTTTTCAATATCGAAGATTCGGCAAACAAAACATGGCAGGCTGTCGCAACTAAAATAGAATTTCCCGAAGGTAAGACTTGGCAGGATTATGTGTGCTCTACCAGGTTGGAGATAACTTGTGGCGAAGCTCCTTATATAACAAGCCGATACGATGCCACAACAGGCAATTTTATTCCCTTGCAGGAACGTGTGGGCTTGCTGGATAGGAAATTGAGGATAGTAAGCGAAAATGTCGACGACAAAGCAGAGTGGATAGAATGGGCAAGGAAAGCATACCAAAATATATATGCCTACGAGTGGCAAGGCGACAATTTGTTGCTTGCACGTGAAGCTATACTTATCACATTTGTAGAATACTATCAAGATAAGTTTGGCCAAGCACCCGATTTGGAGCATATCAAAGATATAGCCTACATAATATCGTGGAATGTGTGGCAGATGGATGGACTGAAATGTGTAGTACCTAATTCGTGCCAAAACGAAGTGAAGATAAATTTGACGCTTTTTGGCGAAGAAGTAGAAAAAGAAGTATGCGAGGGATGCCGAAAGGGGGGTGTAAACAAACACAATGGCACATACTGCAAAATAATAGATTGGTCTGTGAAAGACAGCACAGGAAACTATGGAAAGAAAATTGAATTCAGAAAACTTTTAAAGTAATATACTATGGCAACGTTTGGATCAGCATTAACATCGCGACTAATTTATGTCTTTGCAATAAACGATAAAGAACATAAAGGATGCTTGAAGATAGGGGAAACTTCTATTGATAATTGTAATAGCTTGTTTCTTGAGCCTAATTGTGAGATATTAAACAAAGCCGCACGAGAACGTATAGACCAATATACACAAACGGCAGGTATCAGTTACCAACTGCTATATACCGAAATGACTTTGTTTGTGAAAGATAGAAATATTACTTCTTTCAACGACAAAGAAGTACACAGTATATTGGACCGCTCCGGTATAAAGAAAAAAGAATTTTCTACGAACAAAAAAGCAACGGAGTGGTATATTACCGATTTGGAAACAGTAAAAAAAGCTATACAAGCAGCCAAGGATGGTAGGAAATCGCTCAACGCTTCGGAGATTAGCAACGATTATACACCGATTATATTTCGCCCCGAGCAACGTGAAGCCATAGACAGGACTAAAAAGCAATTAAAAAAGGGGAAACGAATGCTGTGGAATGCCAAAATGAGATTTGGCAAAACATTGTCGGCATTGCAAGTGGTTAAAGAGATGGGATTTGCCAAAACCATTATTCTTACGCACCGTCCTGTGGTTAATGAAGGATGGTTTGACGATTTCGGTAAAATATTTTACGACAGCCCGAATTATTGCTATAGTTCTAAAACACAAGGAGAATCTTTTGATTCATTAAAGAAGCAAAACGCTAGAAAATTTGTATACTTTGCTTCGATGCAAGACCTTAGAGGTTCAGAACTTGTAGGAGGTAAGTTCGACAAAAACAGCGATGTGTTTTCGGTGGAATGGGATTTGGTGATAGTGGACGAAGCCCACGAAGGCACTCAAACACAATTGGGAAAAAACGTTGTGGAAGAATTGGATAAATCAAATACAAAACTTTTGCAACTTTCGGGTACTCCATTCAACCTATTGGACGAATACAAAGATAATGAAATATACACTTGGGACTACATAATGGAGCAACGAGCCAAACGAGAGTGGGATATTATCAACTTTGGCAGCAACAACCCTTACGCTTCGCTACCCGCCATAAACATATATACCTACGACCTTGGCAAATTGCTTACAAGCAACTTTGTAGAGGATGAAATGGCTTTTAACTTCCGCGAGTTTTTCAGAACTAAGAGCGATGGAACTTTTATTCATGATAAGGATATAGACAACTTCTTGAATCTGCTTTGCAAAAGCGACAAAGACAGCCTATACCCATATTCCAACGACGAGTACAGAAAAATATTCCGCCACACATTGTGGGTTGTTCCGGGTGTGAAAGCGGCCAAAGCATTAAGCAGTAAACTACAAAAACATGACGTTTTCGGCATGTTCAAAGTAGTGAATGTGGCCGGAAATGGCGACGATGACGAAGAAAACAACGAAGCATTAGACTTGGTTGAAAAGGCTATAGGAGATAATCCCGACGATACATATACAATAACATTATCGTGTGGACGATTGACCACAGGTGTAAGTGTAAAACCATGGACGGGAGTATTTATGATGGCCGGATCGTATAGTACTTCGGCGGCTCAATATATGCAAACCATATTTCGTGTGCAAACACCTTTTACATGCAATGGTAAGATGAAAGAGCAATGCTATGCTTTCGACTTTGCACCCGATCGAACTTTGCGTGTGCTTACCGAAGCGGCTAAGGTATCGGCTAAGGCTGGCAAAACCACCGACGAAGACAGACAAATATTGGGCGACTTCCTAAACTTTTTCCCTATAATATCCATAGATGGTTCGCAGATGAAGAAATACGATGTGAACAATATGATGGGGCAACTGAAAAAGGTGCAGGTGGAAAGGGCTGTAAACTGCGGCTTTGACGATAATAGCATTTACAACGACGAATTGCTGAAACTTGACGAAGTAAGTTTAGGTGAATTTGAAGACTTGAAAAAAATAATCAAAACCACTCCGGCAAATGCAAAGACCGGCAATATAGATGTAAACAACCAAGGCTTTACCAACGAAGAGTACGAAGAAAAAGAAAAACTTGAAAAGAAAAAGAAAAAAGACCTTACCGAAGAAGAGAAGAAACGCCTCGAAGAGTTAAAGAACAAGAGAACACAACGAGAACAAGCCATATCCATACTTAGAGGCATATCCATACGTATGCCACTGCTGATATATGGTGCCGAACTGAAAGACGAAAACAAAGAACTGACTATAGACAATTTTGCCAAGATAGTTGACGACAAATCGTGGGAAGAGTTTATGCCCAAAGGGGTAACAAAGGCTGTGTTTGCCAAATTTAAAAGGTATTACGACCCCGATATATTCCGCGAAGCCGGCAAGCGTATTCGCGAGATAGCACGTGTGGCAGACAACTTCACCATAGAAGAACGTATAGAACGCATAGCCAATATATTCAGCACCTTCCGCAACCCCGACAAAGAAACGGTGCTTACACCATGGCGTGTGGTAAATATGCACATGGGCGATTGTTTGGGAGGATACTGCTTTTACAACGAAGGCTACGATAAAAACATTGCCACACCACGCTATATCGACCACGGCAAGGTAACCGCCGATGTGTTTAACCCCGATAGCCATATATTGGAAATAAACTCCAAAACAGGGCTTTATCCACTGTATGTAGCCTACAGCGTGTACCGCTCGAGAGTGGAAGCCGCCCGAGAAAAGTTTGGCGAAATAAGCCTTGGAGTGGCTCAAAAATTATGGGATGCCACCATAGAGCAAAACATACTTGTGGTGTGCAACACACCTATGGCAAAAAGCATTACCAAACGTACACTTGCAGGATTTAGAGATGTACGAGTAAATGCACAACATTATCCCGACCTTATAAAGAATGTAAAAGAAGAACCGACAGCAGTAGTAAATACATTAAAAAACGGTAAAACCTATTGGAAAATAAATAACGAAGAAAATATGAAAATCAATGCAGTAGTAGGAAATCCTCCTTATCAATTAGTAGTGGCAAAAAAAGATACGGAAAATGGTCAAAAAGCAGTTGTGAATATATTTCATTATTTTCAGATTCTAGCAGATAAATTAAATCCAAGTTATACATCATTAATTTATCCAGGAGGAAGATGGATTCACAGATCAGGAAAGGGACTTTCCGACTTTGGTTTGAAACAAATAAATGATAGAAAATTAAAATTGGTAGAATTCTTTCCTGACTCAAATTATATATTTAAAGATGCGGGAATTGCAGATGGAATTTCAATTGTAATGAAAGATTTTTCAAAGAAAGAAGCAGGATTTACATATAAATATGGTGATGATATTCAGGGCGAAATGGAAAATCCTGGAGAAAAATTAATTTCGTTAAACCCAAGGAATAATATTATTATCAAAAATATTGAAGCGACTGTTGATGTATTACGAATAAATTATCTTAGTGAATTTATTTTGCCTCGTAGTTTATTTTCTATAGAAAGTGATTTCGTAGAGAAAAATCCATCTTTAGTCCGTGAATATAGTAATGGGGATTTTTTTGATACAGATAAAGAAATAAAATTATACACTAATGATAAAGCAGGAAAAAGCGGAAGAGGTAAATGGTATGTAATAGATAAAGATATTATCAAAACAGGTAAAGAGTATATTAATGACTGGAAAGTAGTTGTTTCTAGTGCAAATGCTGGAGGACAAAAACGTAGTAATCAACTTGCAATATTAGATAATTATAGTGTTTTTGGACGTTCACGAGTCGCTCTTAGAATATTTAAAACAGAAAAAGAAGCTCAAAATTTTTATAATTATGTAAAGACTGAACTTATAAGATTTGCTTTTTTAATGACTGATGAATCATTGACATCTCTTGCAAAAAAAGTACCCGATATTATTAATTATTCGGATAATAATAAATTGATAAATTTTGAAGAAGAATTAGATGGACAATTATATGAATTATTTAATATAGATACAGAAAGCCAGCAATATATTAAAAATATACTACAAGCAAAGCAGAATAATTAATCGGATATAGAGCATTTATAGAAAGCATTATAAAACCAATGGAATAAAAAAGATATGGATCCAATAAGAAAAAAATATTTTAATCATCCTATATTTCAAACTCTTTCGGAAGTTAAAGAGTTTTATTCATGCTTGTCTTTTATGGATTTTTCGCTTCCGGATTTAGTGGGAACAAGATGTCTTAATATCACATCTGAAATCTTTCAATCAATAGAGAATACCATTGATTCTATTGAGATTCTATTGAAAAATTATAGACTTAATGATGCTGCCGCATTAGTAAGGAAATATAATGATGCTGTTATGTTGAGTGTATATATATTACTTACACTAGATGATGAAAAAGAATCTTTTTTCAAAGAAAAATATGTTTACGAAAGCATATTAGATTCTTGGATAGATAATAAATTTAAGAATGAAACAGAATATCTATTAAAAAAAGGAGATGAAACAGTCTTTAGTTTGATAAAAAAGAAAGACAAGAATTTGGCAAATATATTTTCTCTAGATAAAGAAACTTATATAAATGGAAGAAAAATAGGAAATGATAATCTACATTATAACTTTTTTAAAATTTGTATTCTAAACATGGAAAAAATGTTGACAGATCATGAATATGTATTTACATATATGGATGATATGTTAGAGTCATTGAAATTTATTTTCAAAATTCATTTGTCGTACATAATTTCATACAAGCCATCTTCTTTACGTTCGTCTGATTATATTGATGCATTAGAAATTGGAGAAGAGCCCGATGAGAAATATATAAATGTAGTAGCCCCTTATGTAGAAAAGGTATTTAAAAAATACATAGAACAAGAAGATAAAGAACTCGCAAACTATTTAAAGAAAATTACCTCACTAAAATTTGACGAAAGCAAATAGATATGGAAGAAAAAATAGAAATACAGGTTGTTAATGGCGATGGTAGTTTAGGCAATAAGTATGAATATCTTATTGATGAAGCTAAAGAAAACACGATACCGAGTGAAGGTATTAAAGTAAAGCTACTAGCAATAAAAAAACTATCTGATCAAATTAATAGAGAAATCTGTAGCTCTAAATATACCGAATGGAGTAATAAGAATTGGAATAGCTTTCAAATTATAATAACAGCTCTCGATACTATAGATGATTGTTCTGATGCAATAATTAATTATATAGACATGAAAGAGGAAGAATATAAAAAGTTTTCTCGACTTTCATTGTATGGGATATTACAAGCAATTTATATGCAACAAGATGCTATAAACTTTTTAAATAGATTATTGAGAATAAAAACTAAAAGAGATGAATCGTATGATGGAATTCGTGATATAAGAAATCATATATCAGGTCATCCAATATCTAATAGAACTGAAAAAGAAGATGAAAAGTATTATTACTATTTTCTAGGAAAAGGTTCACACGAAAAGTGGAGTTTTGAATATGCTGCATACACTCCTAAGTTTGATAGAAAGAAAATTAATTTACGTGATAGTTTAGAGACTCATATTGGTTTTGTGATAAACTCATTAGAAAGGATTGAAAGTAATTTAGATTATTTGTTGAAAGAGAAACAATGTAAAACAACACCCACAATACCTGCATAAACGCAGAATACTATTGCAAAACAATAAAATAGGAAGATTGTAGTTAAGCCAAAGTGCATGTGGCACATTTGAAAATAAAAAAACATCAATGATAAAAATGAAAAAGACGGGAGGTAAATTTGAAAAGGGCGAATGCGATTCGCCCGTACGGATGATGCGGAAAAATATGATACGGTAGGGGAGAATCGCATTCGCACAAAAAATTGTTGGATGATAATAGGGGCGAATCGCATTCGTCCCAAAATAATGGAATCGCAAATTCAAACAGAAACAATGCACAGCAATATATAGGCGAGTTTGGCGTAACAGAAAAGATATAAACGAAACTAAAGGATCGGGATATGATAAAGGAAGAGATAAACATACACGATACATCGGTTGGGACGTTGGTAAACGATGTATGTACAATAATAGAGCATGGTCGCGAAGTGGCATATAGTGCCGTAAATATGACCATGATTGAAACCTATTGGAAAATAGGTAAGAGAATAGTGGAAGAAGAACAGCAGGGCAACGAGCGTGCCGAATATGGAAAGCGGATAATAGAACATTTATCGAAAGAGTTGACTTATCGTTATGGAAAAGGCTTTAGCAAGAGATACCTTGCTTATTTCAGAAAATTTTATCTCACAATTGATGATTTACAGATTTTGCAAACGCGTTTGCAAAATCTTACTTGGTCTCATATATTGACAACTTTAAGGGTTGATTCTGCAGTGTCAATTCGTTGGTATCTTGAAACGGCATCGCAAGAGATGTGGAGTGTAAGAACATTGGATAGAAATATTTCTACACAATATTTCGAACGGCATTTTAGTCAACCTCAACTGCCAATGAATGAAGAGCAACCCAACAAACTTGAGTTGTTGAAGAATCCTATCGTTGCCGAATTTTTGGGATTTAAACAAGATAATAGTTATTCCGAACAAGAGTTGGAAACTGCTATTATTGGTCATTTGCAAGATTTTATAATGGAATTGGGTAGAGGATTTGCTTTTGTGAAACGCCAACAATTAATCAGAACTGATGCTCAGGATTACTTTGTGGACTTGGTATTTTACAATATAATACTCAAATGTTATGTGTTGATAGATTTAAAGATAGGAAAGATTACACATCAAGATGTAGGGCAGATGGATATGTATCGTAGAATGTATGACGATTTGATGAGAACCGAAGGTGATAATCCTACAATAGGCATAGTGCTATGTTCGGATACAGATAAGGATATTGCAAAATATTCGATATTGAATGGTAATGAACAATTGTTTGCCGCAAAGTATATGCCTGTTCTTCCATCGGAAGAGGAATTGCGACGCGAAATAGAACGTCAAAAAGAACTGTTTATACTACAGCAACAAGTAAAGAATGAATAAATAACAAATGCAATGCACCGCAATATATAGCATAGTTTGGCGTAACAGAAAAGATATAAACGAAACGAACAGCAAACTAAAGGATCGGGGTATGACAAAGGAAGAGATAAACATACACGATACAAAGATAAACCATGCGTAAAAACTGATATTTGAAAATTTGAAGAAGATTAAACAATGAGCGAGATAATTAAAACAGGATTAGTAGAACGTATAGAACAACTGATAACAGAAGCTAAGAAGCGTACTATATCGGCTGTAAATACTGCTATGGTGTATACCTACTACGAAATAGGTAGAATGATAGTAGATGATGAGCAGCAAGGTGAAGAAAGAGCCAAATACGGAAAGGCTGTGCTAAAAGAGCTGTCGATACGTCTTACAAATAAATTTGGAAAAGGTTTTTCGGTAGATAATCTTGAAAATATGAGACGTTTCTATCTTATATATTCAAATTCCGAAACACTGTCTTGGAATTTAGCTTTCACACTTAGTTGATCTCATTATCTTAAACTTATGCGTATAGATAATCCTGAAGAACGCAGGTTTTACGAAATAGAAGCGAGAAAAATAAAGAGGATAATCTAAAAACACAAGAGATAAAACAAAAATCCTTGGAGATAAATTTGAAAACATAAAGGGAAACCACTTGAAACACCCGGATTTTGGCGGGAAAAAGACCCGGGTTTTTACAGTGTGAAAAACGGGGTATTCATATATAAAAGACCCGGGTTTTTATAGATGTAAGCAACAGACTTTTTAAATTTATCTCCGATGTTTTCAGATTTATCATTAGAGATATTGAATTTATACACTAAAAAATAAACAGCCATGGTAAGATTAAGTATTTTCAGAAAGAAAATTGCAAAAAACGGAGAGTTAAAACCAATGTATTATCTTACGTTTTACGGAGCAGAACGTTTGAACTTTGACAAGATGTGCGACCTTATAGCCGAGCGTACCACTCTGGATAGCTCGGAGGTGGATTTCGTGTTGTCGGTATTGCAAGATGTGGTTATCGAGAATCTTGAAATAGGTCGAGGTGTAGAACTTGGCAAGCTTGGCAACATAGAGCCATCGCTTAACGCCACAGCTGTAGAAGATTTGAAAGAAATAAATCTGAAGAATATCAAACGGGCACATATCATCTACAAGCCATCGATAGAGATAAAAAAGGCGTTGAAAAACTTGAAATACTACATCGACAAAAGATGCGTAATAGAGAGATAATAAATTAGAATAATATATATGTCAAAAATATCTATCCGATTTTATAATGACCGTGAGGTACGTGCAGTTTGGGACGAAGAAAATTCCAAATGGTGGTTTTCGGTGCTCGATATTGTCGGGGTGCTGAATGATCAAGATGACTATCGGAAAAACCGTAACTACTGGAAGTATCTTAAAACGAAACTCAAAAGCGAGAATAGTGAAGTGGTTAGTGGTACTAACCAGTTGAAATTGCTTGCCCCCGATGGTAAGCATCGTCTTGCGGATGTTCTTGATTACGATGGTGTTTTGCTTCTCGCAAAAAGCTTTCCAAATGCTCGATCAATGCGTTTTGTCGAA
>JAFZFU010000095.1 GCA_017555745.1 Bacteroidales bacterium | reverse complement strand
CACTTGGTGAAGCACGTTGATAACTTCGCCCGATTTATTATCGAAGGATTTACAAATATCCTTTATAGTCTTTATTTTGCTTTCTGACAATTTTATTGTAGCCATAATAAATTCCTTTCTGATGTTTATTCTTTTTCGATTTTCTTAGATCTATCGAAATAGTGAGTGTGTAACAATTCGTGAGACTTGTGTCCGCAAGGTTCGCCAAAGTATTCTTTGTATATGGCGATGATTGATGGATTTTCGTGCGATTTACGGATTGGTTTTCCTGCATCTTCGCGATAAGTAGCTTCCATACGTTTGCGTATAATACTGCTATCGCCATGATGATAAGGCTGACCTGCACCACCTATACAGCCACCGGGACATGCCATTACTTCTACGGCATGGAATCCACGTGGGTTTCCATCACGCACTTCTTCCATTATAATTCTTGCGTTGTTCAATCCGTATGCAACAGCCACATTGATAGGAGTACCGGCAAAGTCTACTGTGGCAGTCTTTACACCATCGAAACCACGCAATACTTCAAAGTCAATATTATCAAGTTTCTTCTTAGTAAACACTTCATAAGCAGTACGAACAGCAGCTTCCATTACACCTCCTGTAGCACCGAATATTACGGCAGCACCTGTTGATTCGCCCAATGGAGAATCGAAATCTTCACTAGGCATATCGTTCAGGTTAAGGTTACATTGCTTAATCATGTGTGCCAATTCGCGAGTAGTAAGAGAGAAGTCAACATCAGGATTGCCATTCACTTTAAACTCTTCGCGAGCTGCTTCGGATTTCTTAGCCAAGCAAGGCATGATAGATACCACTACCATATCCTCGCGTTTGATGCCTATTTTTTCGGCAAAGTAGTTTTTAGCTACAGCGCCAAACATTTGTTGAGGCGATTTGGCAGTTGAAGGATATTCCAACATATCGGGGAAGTTCTTTTCGTAGAACGATACCCAACCGGGACAACAAGAAGTAAAGATAGGTAATTTGGCATTTTTGTCGCCGGCCAATACTTTACCTATACGTCCCAATAGTTCGGTACCTTCTTCCATAATGGTAAGGTCGGCACTCCAATCAGTATCAAATACATAGTTGAAACCTAAACGACGCAAAGCGGCTGCCATTTTGCCGGTTACTATCGAACCCGGTTCCATACCAAATTCTTCGCCCAATGCCACACGTACGGCAGGAGCAGTTTGTACCACAACGGTTTTGGTAGGATCGGCAATAGCTCTCATTACGTCAGATACATTGTCTACCAACGACAAAGCACCTACCGGACATACTTGTACACATTGTCCGCAATTGATACACGACGATTCGCCAAGAGGTTGGTCGAAAGCGGGCGATACTACAGCTTCGAAACCACGATTTACAGCCGACAAAGCACCTACGCTTTGTATTTTGTTACACATTGTTTCGCAACGACGACACATTATACATTTGTCCATATCGCGTTCTACCGACAAAGTGCGATCCTTTTTATATGTCGATTGTTCACCTTTAAAAGGTATTTCTCTTATACCAAGTTTTTGAGCCAAAGTTTGCAATTCGCAATCGCCCGATTTAGAGCATTGCAAGCAATCGTTTGGGTGATCGGAAAGCATTAGCTCCACCACTGTTTTGCGAGCATTGATAACTCTTGCATTATGAGTGTGAACCACCATACCTTCCATAACATCGGTAGCACAAGCAGGAGCTAAGTTTTTGCGTCCTTCTACTTCTACCACACAAACACGGCAACCACCGGGCTTGTTTTCAAATTTCATTCCATCAAGTTCAAAATAACACAATGTAGGAATGTTGATACCGGCCTGACGTGCAGCTTTCAATATTGTTGTACCTTCGGCAACTTCTACCGGCTTATTATCTATTGTTAGTTTTACCATTTCTAAATTCAATTTAAATAGTTATACCATTATTATTTGATAGAAATTGCACCGAATTTACATCTTTCGATACAAGCACCACACTTGATACAAACAGCAGTATCGATAGTGTGAGGCATTTTCTTATCGCCCTTAATAGCACTTACAGGACAATTGCGTGCACATGCAGTACATCCCACGCACTTGGATTGGTCTATTTCGTAGCTCATAAGCGATTTACATACGCCTGCTCTACATTTCTTGTCCACTACGTGTTCTACATATTCATCCCAGAAGTTATCTAAAGTCGAAAGGACAGGGTTTGGTGATGTTTGTCCCAATCCGCACAATGCAGTGTCTTTAATAACAGCAGCAAGGTTGCGTAATTCGTAAAGGTCTTCCATAGTACCATTGCCCTTCGAAATTTTGGTAAGCATTTCGCACAAGCGTTTGTTACCCACACGGCAAGGAGTACATTTACCACAACTTTCTTCGCAAGTAAATTCTAAGTAAAATTTAGCTATCGACACCATACACGATGTTTCGTCCATAACCACCATACCACCAGAACCCATCATAGAGCCGGCAGCTATAAGGTTATCATAGTCGATAGGAGTATCGAGGTGTTTTTTTGTCAAACAGCCACCCGAAGGACCACCTGTTTGTACTGCTTTAAATTCTTTACCATCTTTTATACCACCACCTATTTCGTATATTACCTCACGAAGAGTGATACCCATAGGTACTTCGATAAGACCAACATTATTGATTTGTCCCGCCAAAGCAAATACCTTAGTACCCTTCGATTTTTCGGTACCTATCTTGTTGAACCATTCAGCACCTTTGGTGATGATAACAGGAATATTTGCAAATGTTTCTACGTTGTTTACGTTGGTTGGTTTTCCCAAATATCCCGATACGGCAGGGAATGGTGGTTTGAAAGTAGGTTCGCCACGTTGACCTTCCATTGAGTGGATAAGAGCTGTTTCTTCGCCACATACAAAGGCACCGGCACCATAACGCAATTCGATATCAAAATCGAAACCGCTACCCATTATATTTTGACCTAACAAACCATATTCGCGAGCTTGCTTGATAGCTATTTGCAAACGATCGATAGCCAATGGATATTCGGCACGGATATATACCAAACCTTTTGTAGCGCCAATAGCATAACCACATATTGCCATAGCTTCTATAATACAGTGAGGGTCACCTTCCATAATAGAACGGTCCATAAAAGCACCGGGGTCGCCCTCATCAGCATTACATACCACATATTTTTGATCTGCATGATTCTTGCTGGCTATTTCCCATTTTACACCTGTAGGGAAACCACCACCACCACGTCCACGTAAACCAGACAATTTAATTTCTTGTATTACATCTTCGGGTTTCATCTCTGTCAAGCATTTTCCTAATGCTTCGTATCCACCACGAGAAATTGATTCTTCTATATTTTCGGGATCAATAAATCCGCAATTACGCAATGCTATACGAATTTGTTTTTTATAGAAACCCATGTGTTTAGAGTCACTAACATGCTCATTTGTTTCGGGGTCGGTATACAAGAGGTTAGTAACCTTACGTCCCTTAATGATATGCTCTTCTACTATAGTGCGAGCATCTTCGGGTTTTACTTGAGTATAAAAAGTATTATCAGGCATCATTTTTACAATAGGTCCCTTTTCGCAAAAGCCGAAACAACCTGTTGTAACTACCTGTACTTCGTCTTGCAAACCATTATCGGCAAGCGCAGCTTTTAAATTTTCTACTATCTGAGCACTTTGAGAGGCCTTACATCCAGTACCGCCACACACAAGTACGTGCATTTTGTATTTTGCCATAAATATTCCTCCGTTTATTTGTCAGCAACTTCGTTATTGATAGCTATCACACCATCAACCATTTCGTTGTTTACTATATATTTTTCAAAAATTTCGTCAGCTTTTTTGTTGTTAACGAGCCCAAAAACGACTGGTTCTCTTCCCGGTACTATTACTTCGATGGTTGGCTCGGCATTGCAATGACCCATACATCCGGTTTGAATAAACACTGCACGTATTTTCATACCATCGGCTTTTTCCATCATGTATTCCATTATCTGTTTGGCTCCCGAGGCTATACCACAAGTGCCCATGGCTACTTTTATTTGTACCATTTCTTCTTGATTGTTGCTTTTTTCTCTAACATCAAGATTCGACTGAAATTGTTCGCGCATCGCTTTCAAGTCGGCTAAAGATTTTACTTTCGTCATGTGTCGTCTCCTTATATTGTTTTATAAGTTTATTTTTCTGTTTTCTGTTTATCGATAAATCGGTTGTATTTATTTTTTTCTGTTTATCGATAAATTCGTTGTAAACATTATAAGACACAAAATTACAAAAAAATACTAATCATGCAAATTAAATGCGAAAAAAAAATACAACAAACTATATTTCAAGACTATATTTTTTATCACACATAAATTTTCGCTACTTTTTTTTATAAAACTCCCTATTTATTGCATTTTTTAAAGACCTATAAAAGCTTTTTTGAGATATAGCTTTTCAATGTTTTTTTTCGATTGTGTAACATATTTTTTTCGTAGCCGAAAATGGTGTTTTCGTACCATATATCACCACATTGTCGGAGGTGAAAAAATTACGATAATAATAATACACAATCGAAAGTGAGCGCAAGTTGTAGCAATGAAGAAAAGACTACAGATGGAAAGTGAGCGCTTACGGCTCAAAGTTAGTTAATCGGACTCAGTTGCATAGTGTCGTTCATATCCAGCAATCCGTATTCGAGCATACTGCGCACTAAGTTGGCAATGGTATCTTCGGCAATGGTATCAAAATGTTCTACCAACTGTACTATTGTCATGGGATTATTTTTTAAGACATCTACAATTTGTTGTTGCAGGGTATCTGTATCTTTGGTTTTCTTTCGAGAGGTTATACATACATCGCATTTTTGGCATGGTGTGTTGTTTTCCTCTCCAAAATACCGCAACAACATGTTACTACGACACCGATTGTTGTCCTGCACATAGCCTATCATGGCTTCAAGGCGCAATAAAGCCTCCTTCTTTAATACGTTGTAGTTGCTAACAGTCAAATATAAATCAGAGGCATCAACACGTGGCGAAGTAAATATTATTTGAGGTTTGTCGGTCTTTTTTTTGTACGATAATATTTTCATCTTGTTCAAATCGGCCAACATCATTTCCACATCAGAGGTTTTGTAGTGCAATGTTTTAGCTATAAACAATTCACTTATAGGCACAAAATCGGAAAACACACCGCCATACATACGCAATATCATCTTGATAAAGGCATCATATTTGGCATGAGCCACCTGAAAACTGTACAACTCGTGTTTCGACACCATTATCATCAGTTTCGAATCTGTGTCTTGTTTGTCGGGTATCGATATCAAACCTTCGCGTTCCAAATACTTCATAGAAGCGGCAAAGGGTAATATATCAAGTCGATAAGTATTACAAATATTCAGTGGATTGTAGTCGAAAGTAAGATCGGAGCCCGAGCCGACAGGTATGCGATAATAGTTACACACACCACGATAGATATTCTGAATATATGCCAATGTCGGATAATTGTTTTGATAACCTCTTTTCAGTTCGTCTATATCCAAATTATTATATAGTACGATAGCATAAGCCTGCTTGCCATCGCGACCGGCACGCCCTGCCTCTTGGAAGTAAGCCTCGGGCGAATCGGGCAAATCCAAATGTATCACATATCTTACATCACTTTTGTCTATACCCATACCAAAAGCATTGGTAGCCACTATCACATCTACCTTTCCTTCGTGCCATCGCTGCTGATGCATATAGCGGTCTCTGTCGGAGAGTCCGGCATGGTAATGCGTGGCACTTATGCCTTGCGAGTATAAGTATTGGGCAATCTCTTTTGTACGCCTGCGGTTTCGTACATATACTATACCGCTACCTCTAACCTTGCGCATTATACGAAGCATTCGACCGAGCTTGTCGTCCTCGCAAAAGACCATATAAGCCAAGTTGCTACGATAAAAACTGTTTTTGAATACATTGCTATTCTTTCTAAACAGGAGTTTGCTCTTTATGTCGTCGACCACTTGAGGTGTAGCAGTGGCAGTAAGAGCCATTACGGGAACAGAAGGGTGAAGTGTTCTTATGTCGGCAATATCGAGGTATGGAGGGCGAAAGTCGTAGCCCCATTGCGATATGCAGTGAGCTTCGTCGACTGCTATAAGCGACAACTTCATCTGCTTGAGATGCTCGATAAACATTTTTGTTTTGAGCCTCTCGGGCGATACATAGAGTATCTTTATATTGTTGTGTACACAATTGTTCAGTACTATCTCTATCTCGTATCGGTTCATTCCCGACACTATTTTATTGGCCGCTATACCTCTCTTTCTCAAGTTCTCCACTTGGTCGTGCATAAGCGATATAAGAGGCGACACCACTAAGCAAAGACCGTCCATAGCCATGGCCGGCACCTGAAAGCACAACGATTTTCCTCCACCGGTAGGCATAAGCGTAAGGGTGTCGCAACCCGAAATAACACTCTTTACAGCCTCTTCTTGCAAAGGTCGAAAGGAATCGTAGCCCCAATAGGTTTTCAGTATGTGGTGTATATTGTCGCTCATAATCTATGAGTTATGTTATTGCACTATCGATAGTTTTGCAAAACGCAACAGCAATTGCTTTTCGCCCGTATTGTCGAAAAAGACCAATGCTTTTCGATCGTTGTTTACTCCTTCGATATGCTTAACAGTGCCATAACCAAACTTTTCGTGTATCACACGCATACCCACTTCAATGGCGTTTATCTCGGCCGGGCTGTTGCCCGCAGTAGGCCCATGTTGCACACGTTTCAATGTCTTGCTCTCGAGTGTTTTGCGTTTGGTAAACATCGGTTTGGGCAAATCGCCGACCTTGGGCATAAGGTTTTTCTTTAACGGAATGTCTATATATCGGTCTTCTATTTCGTCTACAAAGCGGCTCAACTCCTGAAACGAAGCGCTACCATATTGATAGCGAGTATTGGCATACGAAAGAGTAAGCATCTTTTCGGCACGCGTTACCGCAACATAAAACAAGCGTCGTTCCTCTTCCAACTCTTGACGGTTGGAGATAGACAATGCCGAGGGAAACAAATTCTCTTCCATACCCACAACATACACATACGGAAACTCCAACCCCTTGGCGGCATGTATAGTCATAAGCGACACCTTGTTGGGATCTTCCTTATCGTTCTCTTCGTCGGTAAGGAGCAATACTTGCTGCAAAAACAAGTCTAATGTTTTTATCTGCAAAGCATCTTGAGTATCGTCGGCATCGGGAGTGATAAGGTCTTCTTTTTCGCAAAACTCCTGTATACCATTCATCAACTCTTCGATGTTTTCGATACGGTTTGGGTTGTCGGGGTCTTCGTCTTCTTTCAAGAAACGTATTATGCCCGACTGCATTATTATCTGCTTAGCCAAATCGTAGGCATTCATGGTATTCAATTGCGAGGTTGCCGACTTTATCATCATCATGAAATCGTTTATCTTATTGGCAGTGCCCGTATTGATACCAAGGCCAAACGATGGCAGGTTTTCTATTACGGTCCATACCGATATATCGTTGTCCGAAGCAGCCATTCTTATTCTGTCGAGAGTGGTTTGTCCTATGCCACGTGCGGGATAGTTTATAATACGCAACAAGGCTTCATCGTCGTAGTTGTTGATAACCAAACGCAGATAGGCCAACACGTCTTTAATTTCTTTTCTTCGATAGAACGATAGTCCGCCGAAAATCTTGTAAGGTATCCTCATCTTGCGCAAAGCCTCCTCTATGGCACGCGACTGCATATTGGTACGATACAACACAGCAAAGTTGCTATAATCCACACTCTCGCCATCTTTGGTGTCGTTTATCGATTTTGCCACCATGTATCCCTCTTCGCGTTCGTCGGCACCATTGAGCAAACGTATGCGGTTGCCCACATCGTTGGCGGTCCATATCTCCTTCTTAATCTGGTCGCGGTTGTTGGATATTATGCTGTTGGCGGCATTCACTATGTTTTGAGTAGACCGATAGTTTTGCTCCAATTTAAAAAGCCGAACATCGGGATAGTCGCGCTTAAAGTTCAAGATATTTTGGATATTGGCACCTCTGAAAGCGTATATACTCTGAGCATCGTCGCCCACCACACATATATTCTGATAGCGGGCAGCCATCTTCTTTATTATTAGGTACTGCGAAAAGTTGGTATCTTGATACTCATCTACAAGTATATGCTTAAAACGTTCCTGATATTTAAGCAGCACCTCGGGATAGTCGCGAAGCAGCACATTCATATTATACAATAGGTCGTCGAAATCCATCGCCATCGAATTTCGCAAACGTTGGTTATACAGTTTATATATCTCGCCAATCATAGGCTTGCGAGCCGCTTGGTCGGCTTGTTGAATTTCGGCATTGTTGGCATACTCTTCGCACGACACCAAATTGCTCTTTGCCATCGATATACGTCCCAACACATATCCCACATTATATGTTTTTGGGTCGAGGTTAAGCGATTTTATTATCTGCTTTATTGCACTCTTGCTATCGTCGGTATCGTATATCGTAAACGAAGATATGTATCCAAGCTTATCGGCTTCGAACCTCAATATCTTGGCAAATATGGAGTGAAACGTGCCCATCCAAATATTTCGAGCCTCTTTTCCCACAAGGTTAATGATACGTTCCTTCATTTCGGCGGCAGCCTTGTTGGTAAACGTAAGTGCCAATATATTAAAGGGATCCACCCCCTCCTCGATAAGGTGGGCAATACGATAAGTAAGTGTACGTGTTTTGCCCGAGCCCGCACCGGCTATTATCATTACCGGACCCGAAATACATGCAGCGGCATTTCTTTGCTCTTCGTTTAATTCGCTTAATAAATCTCTCACAGCCTAATTATTAATATATTAATGTTTAACCCATTGTTTGATACGATTTGCAAAGATAACTTTTTTTGATGAAAATAAAAAGCATACAGCCATTATTTTTCGAAAATCATTTGCAAAACGATTTTCAGAAGTTGCCAAATGCGATATACAAAACATGCCAACGGCACGTCGTAGCCGTCAAATGTTGCAACCAATGAAATAGTAAACCAAAATGAAAATAAACATTGATTAATATCTATGTATGTAGCACAGTGAATAACTATGTAAAAATCCTAATGACTGATTTGGGTTAAAACCACATATACATTCAAATAAAAAAATCCCGTCACCTTTTTTTCATACTAAACGAGGGTGGCGGGATTTATAGAGGTGTGACTTTATCAGTCTATGGATTACAAATTATTATTTAGTTTAGATGTAATATGGCGACGGAAGATACTGTTTTCGCCAAATGCATCCAACTTTTCGTTAATTTCCTGCATACGTGCTACTGGGTCAAGATCAGGACGCTCATCAACTGTATCCTCTTTCATTTCAAATGATCCGGTTCCCATTACAGGAAGATACTCATCCCAATGCACTGGTACATCATAATAGTTTCCGTCGCTACAGTATTTAGATACGTACTCTACGCGAGGTTCTGCACGATAACCATATGCTCGTACCTGTACTTCCACTGTTCCATCAGCTTTTCTATTTTCTGATGTTTTGAGGATAGAATGTGTTGCACAAGCAGGATCAGCAAATTTATCTTCGCCCCAGAAGTTTGCAAGTGCCTCATGCTCCCAATATGAACTCTGACGCGGCATTTCTGTTCCATAAATCGCTGATGCTGGACGAATCTGCTGATACATTGGAATGCTGAGCAGTGGAGCAAATCCGAAATAGATAGCTCTAAAGTTCTCGCAAGTTGTATTAATGAATGCCTGTTTAGCTTCGTCATAGTTGCTGTTCCAGAACATATGAGGATTCATGTCAAGAGGAAGATCTTGCATGTGCTCAGCTGTAAGAGTGTTAAGTTTACGATGCTTCATAAACTGGAAATCATCGCCATAACCATGCTCTTTATCACGAATGACTTTAATCATATTTTCCTGAGCCAATGGAGTGAACAATAAGAAGAACTGTTGATTATTGTTTCGGTTGGTAGTAGTAAAGAGTACTTCAAATTCTTCGTTTGTTGCCATTGCAAAATCATTCTTTAAGTCGTGAGAGAATTTTTCGATATCTTTGAGTTTGCGTTTATAAGAACGAGAGCCTACTTCAAGTTTGTCATTATTTATATCTCTAGTAAAGTTAAGATCTGGAGCTGCTGTGTTACCATAAATCAAGCGAGTTTTTTCATAATACTCAGGAAATGGCTTGTATATACTGGCACGAAGTGTTTCGCTATGATGACGAGTGTGTTTTTTACCTTCAGAATCAACCTCTACAGTAGTCCATTTAACTGTCAATTCACCTTTGTATTCTCTAGTTCCCCATTCCATTTTGCGAGTACGGGCAATAACGAATGGATTACCATTGATGAGACCACTATGTGAGTACACGACAGATCTCTCCTTACTAAAGTTCTCGTCCCAACCATAGCTATTTACAAGGTCAGCCAAGCGCTGACTAGTAAAATAAGGGTCAAATTCGAGACGTGGAACTGTCTTAGTCATCATACGATTAAACACATCCCAATCATAAAGTTTATTAAGTGGAGCCATCATGTCCCAAGCCTCTTGCTCCATTTTTTTTATCTGAGTTTCCTGATCTTTTTTGATTGCTTTGTACTTTTTGATAATTGGATGTATTTTCCAAAACAGTAATACGAGCATTGCTACAGCAACAACAATGCATAATGTTGGGATTAACCATCCCTCTGCAAAACCTTTTGAAATGCAAATAATTACGCAGACAACAGCTACAATCCACATAAAGACACATAGTACAGTCCACCATTTCAAAGTTGATGTAGTCTTTTTGTTATTTAACTTAACATCCTGGATATTTCGGCATAGCTCTCTATTTACCTCAATATCAATACCAGACGCTGAAGTTAATTCTTCAAACGTTTTTTCAGCAACTTCACGAAACTTTTCTTTATAAGCTGGAAATTGCTCCACTGGGGTCAAAATATCTTCAATCATAAATTATTAGTATTAATGTTATTAATTAAAAAAATTACTTCTTGCTCTTTGTTTCGTTTCTGCAGACGCAATAAATGGAATACGTGTAGTATATTGCTGTTTAGCAGCTACAATTTGTTTAGCCGGCCAATCAAAAATATCGCGATTCCACTGATTAACACGATTGTTGTAAACTGTACGAGCTGCAGTAATTTCACGTTGCAAATAGCTATTCTGCTGGATAGCATCTGCAATTTCTTGGTGTGATTTCAATTCCGGGTATGCTTCTACCTGAGGGAACAGACGTCCAGCCAAAGTATCAACCTGAGAAGACATTGTGTTGCGGTCCTCACCCTGCTGAATACCACTACGGAGCCCTGCGACGCTCTTCATTACGTCTTTATCAAGTTCGATAGCTCGATTTATTAGAGATGCAAGATTCTCAAGGATCACTACGCGCTGTTCAATATAGTTATCAATAGTCGACGCATCTGCCTGAAGTTTCTGCTCAAGCTGCTGGAAGTAGTTCTCAGCCTTCATCTTGATATACAACCAAATAAGTCCAGGAATGATACCAGCTGCAGCAATAAACCAAGTTTCGCCAGTCAACCAAGGAATAAGAACTGCGATTACGATAGGAACTATCCACAAACAAATTTCGAAGATTGTGGAACCTACACCAATAGTTACAAGAGCTTGTTTGTCAATGACGTTGACATCTCGACCTGCGGCATTCACAGGTCCGGTTTTTTCATCTAAAAAATTAGCCATATAATAATAATTTTATGTGGGTTCTATTTATTCATTTTTTGGCCGTCAAAAACAGACAGAACCCGTTAATCTGCCAGACGATCGTTATTTAACATTAGTTTTTTCGCAACTTCGTTTTCTCTCTCGGGATAGCACAAACAATGCATTGTTTGTCCTCTCCACTCGACTTTCTGTAGTTTCGCTATCCTGAAAATCCGCCACCGCCGCCGGAGTCTCCGCCGCCTTGGTTATCGTTGCCGGTATTGTCGTCGCCTTCGGTTTCATCGCCTTGGGTTTCATCTTCATAGTCGTAGATGTCTATCACCTGCATCGATATCTTTTTGGCATCAGAGGTAAGTTCTGTTGCCGGGGTGTATTGTATTCCAACACTTTTTATGGTCGACAAATCACATTCTTTTCTTGTGTCGACACTTTTCACCGATATT
>JAFZFU010000094.1 GCA_017555745.1 Bacteroidales bacterium | reverse complement strand
TTTAATAACCCCAATACCGCTTTTTAAAAGTCCTTCCTTTTAGGGGAGGATTTAGGAGAGGCTAAAAAGGTATGGCATTCTTATGTCAACCTTCAACGGAGTTCACCGTAAGGTTACAAAACAAATGAAAAGATATTGTCAAACACTTCAACTGGTAGATGATGAAAAAATGATTTCGAAATATGTTGAAGTACATAAAAACGTATGGCCCGAAATAATAGGGGGACAACGCATGGTTGGCATACTAAATATGCAGATTTATCGTAAAGGAAATATCTTGTTTATGATATGCGATACGGTAGACGATTTTGATTGGCAACGAGATATGGAACGTTTGTCGAAACTGCCACGTCAGGCCGAATGGGAAGCATACGTAGCTCAATTTCAAGGTTGTAGTGCCACGGCACGCAGCGATGAGAAATGGCAAATGATGGAACAAATTTTTAACGAATAAAAATAGTGAAACTATGAATAAAGATAGTAAGATATATGTTGCCGGACACCGTGGAATGGTGGGCTCGGCTATAATAAGAGAGTTGGAACGTCAAGGGTATAACAATATCATAACCCGTACGCATAAAGAATTGGATTTGTGTAACCAACAAGCCGTTAACGACTTCTTTGAAGCAGAAAAGCCCGAATATGTATTTTTGGCCGCTGCCAAGGTGGGTGGCATTGTGGCAAATCAGTCGGCATTGGCTGATTTTATGTACGACAATATGATATTAGAGATGAACGTGATACATGCCGCATGGAAGAACGGCTGTAAGAAGTTGGAGTTTTTGGGCAGCAGTTGCATATATCCACGTATGGCACCACAGCCTATAAAAGAAAGCTATTTGCTTTCCGGTGAGTTAGAAAAGACAAACGAGGCCTATGCTCTTGCCAAGATCAGCGGTTTGAAGTACTGCGAATATCTAAACATACAATACAAAACCGACTTTATAAGTTTGATGCCTACAAATCTTTATGGACCTAACGACAACTACCATCCCGAACACTCGCATGTGTTGCCTGCTCTTATCCGCAGATTTCACGAAGCAAAGGAAAATGGTTTGAGCGAAGTGACATGTTGGGGCGATGGCAGTCCGCTAAGAGAGTTTTTGTATGTGGATGATTTGGCAAACCTTTGTGTATTTTTGATGAACAACTATAGCGGAAACGAAACAGTAAATGCCGGCACGGGAAAAGAAATAAGTATAAAAGATTTGACCGAGTTGGTGGCCAAGGTTGTAGGATACGAAGGCGAGATAAAATGGGATACTACCCGTCCGAATGGAACACCTCGCAAGTTGTTGGATGTAAGTAAAGCAGAGAGTTTGGGATGGAAATACAAAGTAGAGCTTGAAGATGGAATACGTTTGAGCTACGAAGACTTCCTAACAAACCCAATGAGAGCAGAACGATAAAAACAATATGACTATGAACAATACACATGTTGTGATAATGGCCGGTGGTATAGGCAGTAGATTTTGGCCTTTGAGTACACCTGAATTTCCTAAACAGTTTATAGATATATTAGGCTGTGGTAGAACGCTGATTCAGCTTACAGTGGATAGATTTAAAGGCGTTTGTTCTGACGAAAACTTTTGGGTGGTAACCAATGCTTCGTATGTGGATATCGTAAAGGAGCAGTTACCTCAAATTCCTCATAGTCATATATTGGCCGAACCTGCTGCACGTAACACTGCACCATGTATAGCTTGGGCTTGCTGGAGTATAAGAAAAGAGAATCCGGATGCCAATGTGGTGGTTACTCCGGCCGATGCAGTGGTGATGAACCCGGAAGAGTTTCGCAGAGTAATAGGCAACGCTCTTAAATTTACCAAAGAAAGCGATGCCATAGTTACCATAGGCATTAAACCCTCGCGTCCCGAAACAGGATATGGATATGTAGAGACTGCCGAACAAGCTACCGGAGAAATATGTAAGGTGAAAGAGTTTAAAGAAAAACCAAACTTAGAAACTGCACAAGAGTATTTGCAAAAAGGCAACTACTTGTGGAACGCAGGTATATTTGTGTGGAACGTAAATACAATCGTGGATTCCATAACCAAATATAAGCCAAATATTGCCAAGGATATGGACGGCATGCAGACATTGGTAGATGTGGAAAGAATATTTCCGCAATGCGAGAAAATTTCCATAGACTTTGCTGTTATGGAACCTGCTTCGAAAGACGGAAAAGTGTTTACCCATCCGGCAGATTTTGGTTGGAGCGATTTGGGTAATTGGGCTTCGCTTCACGACAAACTTGAAAAAGACACTGCAAACAACGCCAAGGTCGGCAACGTATTGATGTACGAATGTGAAAACTGTGTGGTGCATGTTGCCGATGAAAAGAAAGTAATCCTACAAGGATTAGACGGATATATAGTATCGGAAAAAGGCGGACAGCTGTTGGTTTGCAAACGTAGCGAAGAACAAAGAATTAAAGAGTTTAACGTATAGGAGGCTATAGTTTCGCTAAGGCTACGCTGGCAACGAACTACGGACAACAGACAACGGAGGGCGGTAGCCAGACTACAAAACCTTCTCTTGAGTGCAATACTTGAGGGAAGGTTTTTTTATGGCTTCGCTGGGGCTGCGCCGTTAGAAGGGATTTGAGCTTTGAGCAACGAGCCGTGAGCAAGAATGTAAACAAATAAAAATCTCATAGCTCAAGACTCACAACTCACGGCCAAACACATTAAACAAAAAAAAGTCCGTGATTCCGATTCTCCGTGGATTCGTAGTTCCGCGAAGCTAGTGGTCTCGTTGACTTGTAGTCTATAAAAAAAAAGACCGTAGTCTGTAGTCTGTAGTCCTTAAAAATACCTTTTATATACTCAAAGAAAGTCTTGAAACTTGTCAAAAACACACAGTAAAATCTGTCAAAAACACACAGTAAAACTTGTCAAAAACACACAATAAAATGAAATAATTAAAGAAAAATGTGTATCTTTGCATCTAAATAAATAGAATTATGAAATATCTCAATAGAATAATAGACAATGTATTAGATGAATATTTAGAAGCTTTTGGAGGAGTACAAATAAAGGGAGCTAAATGGTCTGGAAAAACAACCACTGCCGAAAAGCATGCTTCCAGTGTGATAAAAATGCAAAATCCGGACCAGAGAGAAGGATATTTATCCACAATAAAAACCAAACCTTCCTTGCTGTTGAAAGGAGCGACACCAAGACTTATTGATGAATGGCAGGTAGCACCTATTTTATGGGATGCTGTAAGACATGAAATAGATCAAAGGCAGGCGAAAGGACAATTCATTCTTACCGGTTCGACAGTGATAAACGATTGCAACAATGAAATAAAGCATACCGGTACGGGACGTATAGCTCAGATAACGATGTACACCATGAGTCTTTATGAGTCATTAGAATCGAATGGGAAAATATCATTAAAAGAATTATTTGACGATCAAGATTTAGATATAGATGGTATACAATCTGACTTAACCATAGAGCAACTGATATTTGCAGCTTGTCGTGGAGGTTGGCCGGCTTCGTTGGGGAATATAAGCGACAAAGCAAAACTAATGATGGCAAAAGAGTATTTTAATTTGATTTGCGATGAAGATATTTCCCGCTTTGACGAAAGGAAACGTAATCCATCGTTAGCTCGTTTGATATTACGTTCGTACGCAAGAAATTTGAATACATTATCGAAAAAGACATCTATGTTAGCAGATATTTGTGTGGAAATGGAAGGTGTATCGATGACTACATTTGATGATTATGTAAATGTTTTAGAGCGATTGTTTGTTATAGAAGACATCGAGGCATGGAACCCGGCAATACGTTCAAAGACACTTATAAGAACAAGCAAGAAACGTTGTTTTACCGATCCCTCTATTGCTGTTGCTGCTATGGGAGCATCGCCATCGTCGTTGGAAGTTGATTTAAACACTTTTGGTTTTGTATTTGAATGTATGTGTATGCGTGATCTTAAAATTTATTCGCAATCGTTAGGAGGAAGACTATCCTACTATCACGATCGCAGGGGATTAGAAGCTGATGCAGTACTACATCTAAATGATGGAAGATATGCGTTGATAGAATGTAAATTAGGTAGTAGAGATATAGATAGTGCAGCTTTGCACCTATTGGAGCTAAAATGTCTTATTGAAAAAGCTATTTCTTTAAACCCCAATAGCGGATTGAAAGTTCCGGATTTATTAGTGGTGCTTACGGGAGGAGAAATGGCATACAAACGCAACGATGGCGTTATGGTAATACCATTAGGTTGCTTAAAAGATTAATGATAGGGCTTCGCTGCGCTACGCCGACAACGGACTACAGACAACGGAGGGCTTCGCAAGGCTGCGCCGGACAACGGACATGAGACTAACGACTAAAGGAATCGGACTTTCGTCCTTTGACTTTTGACATTCGACAAAAAAAACTCGTAGTCTGTAGTCTGTTGTCCTTAAAGAAAAGACCGTTGTCCGTTGTCCGTAGTCCGTTGTCTGTTGTCCTTAAAAAGTAAACATTAAACAAAAAAAAGTCCGTGATTCCGATTCTCCGTGGATCCGTAGTTCCGCGAAGCTAGTGGTCTCGTTGACTTGTAGTCTATAAAAATAAAAACCTCGAAAAAGATGCGGTGTTGTGGGGAGGGATAATTAAACATAGTGTGTTGATATTTTGTTGTGCGAGGAAAATATGTCTGGGAAAAAAAGACGTATCTTTGCAAATTGTAAATGAGATATATTGAAGCAATAAAAGGTAAAGATAACAGTTGTAATACAACAGATTTTGCCTACATTTGTCAGTAAAAGTATACATTATGAGAATGAATCGTTTTGAAGACTATAACGAAGAAGTAGAATATTTGGTAAAACAGTTTGAGTCGGCTATTACCGAGCATCGTGCAAAGTTTTTCGACCTTGACGAGTTGGATATAATTATTTGCTTTTATTTGGAAACCGGCGATGTGGTAATGATGGAGGAGAGTGTTAATTATGCCGAAAAGCTTTATCCCGAGGTGGTGAGTGTGCGTTTGCATAGGGCACAGTTGCTTGGCATAATGGAAAAATTTGATCAATCTTTGTTTTTGTTGCAAGAGTTGGAACAGGTGGAGCCCGACAACGAAGATGTTAAATATACCATGGGTGTTGTTTATAGTCAGAAGTGTGAGCATGAAAAGGCTATATACTATTATAAGCAGCTGCTTCATAATGGCAACGATTTGGAAAATATTTACGAGAATATAGCCGGCGAATATATGCAGTTGGGAGATTGTGAGACGGCTATAGAGTATTTTAAGAAGGTGTTGAGTGTAAATCCTGCCAACGAGTCGTGTGTGGTGGATTTGTCGTTGTGTTTCGAAACGTTGGGCCGACAAGACGAGAATATATCTTTTTTGCAGAAATATGTTTCGGATAATCCCTATTCGAAGAAGGGGTGGCTTACGTTGGGCAGTGGATATGCGGCTTTGCAGATGTACGAAAAGGCTATAGAGGCTTTTGATTATGCCATAGCCATCGACGAGAAGTTCTTTTTGTCGTATTCCGGCAAGGCCAATTGTTATACTGCTTTGGGACGATATCACGATGCCATATCGACGCTGAACGAGTCGTTGAATTACTGTAGGGAGAAGGAATTGGCGTTTTATTTTCTTGGTAAGAATTATACGAAGATGGGCAACTGCGAATTGGCAGCCATCTATTACAAAAAAACAATATATCTTGTTCCTCATAATGTGTATGCGTGGTTGGCTTTGGCCGATTCGTATTCGGAATTGAATGATTATAATTCGGCCGAAGAGTATTTGGAGAGGGGAATGGATGCCAACCCGGAATCGTTAGAGTTGATGATAGGCGCCGCCAAGATATATGCCAAGTTTGGCAAGGAGGAAATGGTGGACGATTGTTTTCAGCGATTTGTGGAGTTGCAGATAGACGATGTATATTGTTGGATAGATTTTGCGATGGCATATCTGCAGATGGATGATTATGAAAAGGTGGAAGAAGTGATGGACACTGCCATGCAGTATGCCGAAGATACAAACGAAATGATGCCGTATGTGGCAGTGAGCCGTTATAAGTCCGGCAAACGCCAAGAGGCCTATGATATGTTAAGGATGTATATGGGAATAGGAGAGTATTTTTCGGCAAAATTGATAGAGAATATGTGTCCGGAAATGATGGAAGATAATGTGATACAAGAAATTATTGATAGTTGTGGAGACAAGATAAAGTAGTATAGCATAAATCGAAGAATATGAGAGTTTATTATCCTGCTGAGATAAGAGATATAATAAAGCCGATAGAAGCGAAAGTGGTGAATAATGATACACCACTTTGGATAGTTTTGACCGATAGTCGTAAAGTTACCGATGGTGCAACAACCTTGTTTTTTGCCATACAAACCAAGCGCAACAATGGTGCTAAATATATAGTGGAGTTGTATGATAAGGGAGTGCGCAACTTTGTGGTGCCCGAAATGTTGGACGATGACATATCCGTTAAAATATCGGCTTTGCATGATGCGAATATATTTTATGTAAAAGATACCATAATAGCTTTGCAAAGGCTTGTGGCATGGCATAGGGCGCAATATGATATACCGGTGGTGGGGATAACGGGAAGCAATGGCAAGACTATAGTGAAAGATTGGATAGTGCAGTTGCTTGAAGGTTTAGAAAAGTCGGTGTCGAGTCCCAAAAGTTATAATTCGCAGATAGGGGTTCCGCTTTCGGTATGGCAGATGAGTGAGGAGCACAGCGTAGGGGTGTTTGAAGCCGGAATCTCGGAAGTGGGAGAGATGGTGCGTATACAAAAAGTGATAAATCCTACCATAGGAATATTTACCAATATAGGCCAGGCACATGATGAGCATTTTTTGACAAGAAATCAAAAGATAGCAGAAAAGTTGCAACTGTTTACGCATTGCGATGTGCTGATATATTGTTTGGATCATAAAGAGATACATAGTCTGCTTTCGGGTATAGAGGCTTTTAGGGATGTAAGGTGTTTTACATGGACTGTGCTTAACGAAGATGCCGAGGTGCGACTAAAGAGAGTGGAGCTGAAAGGCAATGCCACTGTGTTGGAGATAGAATACAATGGGCATACGGCGGAGGTGGAGATACCTTTTACTGATAAGGCTTCGATAGAAAATGCCATGCATGCCATTACGTTGATGTTGTATTGGGGTTATGGTTTTGACGAGATAGCTGCACGCACCAAGACTTTGGTTTCGGTGGAGATGAGGTTGGAGTTGAAGGAGGCCATAAACGATTGTTTATTGATAAATGATGGATACAGTTTGGATTTGAACTCGTTGGTTATAGCGTTGGATTTTATTCAGCAGGAAAAGCAACATGCCAAGAAAACTTTGGTGATGAGCGATATAATGCAAACAGGGATAATAGATGCCGAGTTGTATGCCGGTGTGGCCAAGCTTATAGAGCAACGCAATATTACCAAGTTTATAGGTATAGGTAGCGCTTTATGTCGCAATAAGGATAAATTTGCCATAGAGTCGTCGTTTTACGAAACTACCGGCGATTTTTTGAAACACTATCTTTTCTCGAACTTCCAAAACGAAACGATATTATTGAAAGGTGCACGTGTGTTTGAGTTTGAACGTATAGCTAAATTGCTTCAACGCAAGACACATCAAACCGTGATGGAAGTGAATTTGCACGCACTGATAGATAACCTAAACTATTATCGTTCGCGGATAAGTGCCGATACCAAGATAATGGCCATGGTGAAAGCTTTTTCGTATGGTGCCGGCAATGTTGAAGTGGCCAATACGTTGCAGTTTAATAATGTGGACTATCTTACTGTGGCGTATAGCGACGAAGGAGTAGACCTTAGAAAAAACGGGATAACCTTGCCTATAATGGTGATGAATCCCGAAGAGGAGAGTTTTGATGATATTATAAAATATAATCTTGAGCCTGTTATTTATAGCTTTAGGATATTGGATGATTTTACACAAACGGCTTCGATGTATTGTGATGTAGATGATAAGATAAAGATACATATAGAGATGGATACGGGTATGCACAGGTTGGGATTTATGGAAGACGATATGCCATTGCTGATAGAGAAATTGAATGCGAATAAAGCTGTTAAGGTATGTTCGATATTCTCGCACCTGGCATGTAGCGAAGATGCTACTATGGATGCTTTTACGTTGAGTCAGATAGATAAATTTAAGCGATGGAGTGCCGAGCTGAAGGCTGCGTTGAAGGGACAGGATAAGATATTATGCCATATACTGAACTCTTCGGGCATTGTGCGTTTTGGCGAAGCCGAGATGGATATGGTGCGTTTGGGGATAGGCCTATATGGAGTGGCACCCGATCCCGAAGTACAAAAACATCTTACGCTTATAAGTAAATTGAAAACCAAGATATCGCAGATAAAGAGGATACCTAAAGGCGATACAGTGGGATATAATTGCAACTGGACTGCGCAACGCGATTCGGTTATAGCCGTTATACCGATAGGTTATGCCGATGGTTTGTCGCGTAAGATGGGCAACGGAGTTGGCAAGGTGATGATACACGGAACAACGGTGCCTATAGTGGGTAAGGTGTGTATGGATATGTGTTTTGCCGATATAACAGATGTGAACTGCGTTGAAACCGATGATGTGGTTATATTCGACAATCATTTGATGTTAAACAAAATGGCCGCAGATATGGATACCATACCTTACGAAATATTGACTTCGATATCGTCGAGAGTGAAGAGAGTATATTATTGGGAATAATATTAAAAAACAAGAATAAACAGGACATAAACTATGGAAACGTCGAAATTGGAAATATTGGGGGCTCGTGAACATAATCTTCAGAATATAGACCTGGATATACCCCGTAATGAGTTGGTGGTGATAACGGGTTTGAGTGGTAGCGGCAAGTCGTCGTTGGCATTTGATACCATATATGCCGAAGGACAGCGACGATATATGGAAACATTTTCGGCCTATGCACGCCATTTTATAGGTAATATGGAACGCCCCGATGTGGATCAAATAAATGGTTTAAGTCCTGTAATATCGATAGAGCAGAAGACTACGAATAAGAATCCACGTTCCACAGTGGGTACTATAACCGAGATATACGATTTTATACGTCTGCTGTATGCCCGCATAGGTGTTGCATATTCGTACGAAAGCGGTAAGCCGATGGTTAAGTATTCGGAAAGTAAGATAGTAGAACTTATAAGAGCCGAATATGAAGGTAAAGATATATTGGTGTTGGCTCCGCTGGTAAAGCGTCGTAAGGGACATTACCGCGATTTGTTTGAGCAGGTGGCTAAAAAAGGTTTTCTAAGAGTGCGGGTAGACGGCGAAATGCGAGAGATAACATACGGGATGCAGTTGGACAGGTATAAGATTCACGATATAGAATTGGTTATAGATAAGATAAGAGTGGGAGCGTCGTCGGAAAAGCGTTTGGCCGAGGCCGTGAAGACCGCCTTTAAGCAAGGTAAGAATATATTGATGGTAAACGATTTGGCCGATAACTGTGTTCGTTACTTCAGTAAGTTGCTTATGTGTCCCGAAACCGGTATATCGTATCCGGAACCCGAACCTAACACGTTTTCCTTCAACTCGCCATACGGAGCATGCCCGAAATGTAATGGTCTTGGCGAGGTGGCGGAGATAGACATAAATAAGATAATACCCGACAATTCGAAGAGTATTCGCGATGGCGGTTTTGAGGTGTTGGGAAAATATAGTCCCAATCATTATTTTTATAAGAAATTGGAACAGATGGGAGAAAGATATGGCTTTAGTATAGACGATCCCATATCTTCGATTTCGGAAGAAGCAATGAATACCATATTGTATGGCACTACGGAGGTGTTTGGTATGCAAGACAGTCTTATCTCGTTGGAGGATAGCGCCGGATTTCCGGGCATAGTGAATTATATACGCGATTTGGCTTCTGACGACAATGCGCAAGGAATACAAAAGTGGGCCAATAGTTTTATGAATCTTGTTGCTTGTCCAGAATGCGGAGGAGCGAGATTGAAGAAGGAATCGTTGCATTTCTTTATCGAAGGAAAGAATATATCAGAGTTGGCAACGATGAATTTGAGCGTGCTTTATGAATGGTTTATGCAATTGGAAGATAAGTTGGATGAACGAAGCAAAGTAGTGGCGCATGAAATTATAAACGAAATAACCAAGCGATTAAGTTTTCTGTTGGACGTTGGTATAGGCTATTTGTCGCTTAACCGAAGTTCCAGAACATTGTCGGGAGGTGAGTCGCAACGTATACGTTTGGCAACACAGATAGGATCGCAGTTGGTAAATGTGTTGTACATATTAGACGAGCCGAGCATAGGATTGCATCAGAGAGACAATTTACGACTCATAGATTCGTTGAAGAAGCTTAGGAATATAGGTAATTCGGTGATAGTGGTGGAACACGATAAGGATATGATACTTAATGCCGATTACATAATAGATATAGGCCCCGGAGCGGGAGTACATGGCGGTAAGGTGATGGCAGCAGGCAGATTGAAAGAGTTTTTGAAGCAGCGCTCTATTACTTGCGACTATCTGAACAACAAGCGTAGGATAGAGATACCACAGCGCCGCAGTATAGAAGGATCTAAACATTTGGTGCTGAAAGGAGCCACGGGCAATAATTTGAAAAATGTAACTTTAGATATTCCGTTGGGAGTGTTTGTGTGTGTTACAGGAGTGTCGGGTAGTGGAAAATCGTCGCTTATCAACGAAACTTTGCATCCTATTTTGAACAAGCATTTTTATAGGGCACAAAAACGTCCGTTGCCATACGAGTCTGTCGATGGTATAGAAAATATCGACAAGGTTATAGAGATAGATCAATCTCCCATAGGACGAACACCACGCTCTAATCCTGCCACATATGTTGGGGTGTTTGATGATATACGTCAGTTGTATGCACAATTGCCAAGCGCCAAGATACGAGGCTATAAGCCAGGACGTTTTTCGTTTAATGTATCGGGAGGACGATGCGAAAACTGCAAAGGGGCAGGGGTGAGGACTATAGAGATGAACTTTTTGCCCGATGTGTATGTGAATTGTGAGGTATGTAATGGTAAGCGTTATAACCGCGAAACATTGGAGATACGCTACAAAGGAAAATCGATAAGCGATGTGTTGGATATGACAATAAACGAGGCTGTGGAGTTTTTTAAGAATGTGCCGTCGATATTGTCGAAGATACAGACCATAAAAGATGTAGGATTAGGATATATTACCTTGGGACAACAGTCCACTACGTTGTCGGGTGGTGAGGCACAACGAGTGAAGTTGGCAACAGAACTTTCGAAACGAGATACCGGCAACACATTATATATATTGGACGAACCTACAACGGGGTTGCATTTTGAAGATGTGAGAGTATTGCTCGAAGTATTGCAGAAGTTAGTGGATAAAGGCAACACCGTTTTGGTGATAGAACATAATATGGATGTGATAAAGGTAGCGGACCATATCATAGATATAGGACCCGAAGGAGGAGTGGCCGGAGGCAATGTAGTATGCCAAGGAACACCCGAAGAAGTGGTGAAATGTAGTGCAAGTTATACAGGAAAATTCTTGCAAGAAGAGCTCAAAATTTGATTTTTTTGAATAAAAAATGATAAAAAAATACCGAAAAAATGGGCCTCGCAAGATTTTTTTTCGAAATAAATACTTTGATAATTAGTAATCTGCAATAAAAATGAAAAAAAAGTTTTGCAGATATAAAAAAAAGTAGTACCTTTGCACTCGCAAATGAGACCTGCGGATGTGGCGTAATTGGTAGCCGCGCTAGACTTAGGATCTAGTGCCGAGAGGCGTGGGGGTTCGAGTCCCTTCATCCGCACATGATAAAGATAGAAGCAATAACTTACATGGACTAAATGAAAGTTGTTGCTTTTGTTTTATAAGTGATTATTTAAATATTTAAATACAATGAAGAAATTAATTGAATGCGTTCCTAATATAAGTGAAGGTCGCGATAGGAACATAATAGACCAAGTAACAGCTGAAATAGAAAAGGTAGAAGGTGTAAAACTATTGGATGTTGATCCTGGTGCTACTACCAACCGTACCGTTATTACCTTTGTAGGTGAACCTGAACCTGTATGTGAAGCTGCTTATCGTGTAGTAAAAAAAGCTGCTGAACTTATAGATATGCGTAATCATCATGGTGATCACCCTCGTTTTGGTGCTACCGATGTATGTCCTCTTATTCCTGTATCTAACATAACAATGGAAGAGGTGGTAGAGTATGCACACAAATTGGGTGAACGCATAGGTAACGAACTAAATATACCTGTATTCTGCTACGAAGATGCAGCATACGAACCTAAACGTAGAAACTTGGCTGCTTGTCGTCAAGGTGAATATGAAGCTTTGAAAGAAAGAATATGCACCGAAGAATGGAAACCTGATTTCGGTCCATGTCAATTCAACGATCGTGTGGCTACAACAGGTGCTACTGCCGTAGGTGCAAGAGATTTCTTGGTAGCTATCAACTACAACTTAAATACAACTTCGACACGTCGTGCTAATGCTATTGCTTTCGACGTAAGAGAAAAAGGACGTCCACAACGTGAAGGTGGTAAAGTAACAGGAAAACCAATGAAGGATGAAAATGGTAAAACCATCATGATTCCCGGTACATTAAAAGGAACTAAAGCTATAGGTTGGTTTATAGAAGAATACGGTATAGCTCAAGTTTCGATGAATATCACCAATATCACTACTACTCCCGTACACGTAGCTTTCGAAGAAGTATGCAATAAAGCTGCTGCTCGCGGTGTGAGAGTAACAGGATGCGAAATAGTAGGTTTGATACCTAAGAGAGTGTTGATAGAAGCCGGTAAATATTATTTGGCAAAACAACAACGTTCGCTTGGCGTTTCGGAAGACGAAATAGTAAAGATAGCTATCAAATCGATGGGATTGGACGATTTGAAACCTTTCGATCCACAAGAAAAAGTTATAGAATATGTGCTTGAAGATAAAAGTGTGAAACGCTTGGTGGATATGACTTGTACAGGTTTCGCAAACGAAACAGCAAGCGAAAGTCCTGCTCCCGGTGGTGGTTCTATATCGGCATATATGGGTGCATTGGCTGCATCGTTGGCTACAATGGTTGCAAACCTATCGTCGCACAAACCCGGTTGGGACGACCGTTGGGAAGAATTCTCTAACTGGGCTGTAAAAGGTCAAGCTATAAAAGAAGAACTTCTTCACTTGGTAGACGAAGATACCAACGCTTTCAATCTTATCATGAATGCATTTGGTTTGCCAAAGAAAACCGAAGAAGAAAAGGCAGCTCGTACACAAGCTATACAAGATGCTACACGTTATGCAACCGAAGTTCCTTTCAAGACTATGAAAAAAGCTTTCGAAGCTTTCGAAGTTGTTCGTGCTATGGTTGAAATAGGAAATCCAAATAGCGTTACCGACGCAGGTGTAGGTGCATTGTGTGCTCGTTCGGCTGTAATAGGTGCTCACCTTAACGTAAAAATCAACGCTTCGAGTCTTAAAGATAAAGCTGTAGTGGATGCTATACTTGCAGAAGCCGCACAAATAGAAAAAGCAGCTATCGAAGAAGAACAAGTATTGTTGAAGATGGTTGAAGAAAAAATTAACGGATAATACATTGTAATGCTATTTCGGAACAAGAAGTGGCAGTTGTAAGTTAAAATAAAAATCAGCAGGAATATTATATTCTTGCTGATTTTTTTGTTTGTGCTGTGTGCTTATAAAAAAGGGACGCTCCAATTTTACAGCCGAATAAAATAAGTGGTAAAACTATCCGATTTACTACTGAAAAGTGTCATACTTGCAATAGTCAAACCTTATATTTGACTATCGTTCATAACTAAATGTAATATTTTTCTTTGTATTTAAATACTATTTATTTAATTAATGCGTTTTTAGAAAATCCAATAGTTGGGTGAAAGATACTTTTTAGTAGAAAGAAATATAATATGACGAAAAAAATACTATTGTTTGTACTTATGGTATTGCTACAATTATCTGTAAGTGCACAAATATGGACTATATATAACACTCAGAATAGTAATATATTGGGTAATACTGTGCTGGCTGTGACTGTTGACAGCCGAGGCAATAAGTGGGTAGGTACCAATGAAGGGATGTGTAAACTTGCCGGCAAAGCGTGGACAGATTACTCGATGTTTAACGAGAAATTGAAGGGACAATATGTGAATTGTCTTACAGTGGATTCGGATGATATGCTGTGGATAGGAACCGACGACCATGGCATGATATTGTTTGATGGTATACATTGGGAAGAGCATTCTGCCGATACAAAGCGCTTAAATATGAAGTTTGTGCGCGATATAGCTATTGATGCAAGAGGCGAAAAATGGATAGGAGTGACTTTGGGTGGCTTTGTACATTTTGATGGTAAGAAATGGAAAAAGTATACGCATAAAGATTCCGGTCTGTTGAGTGACTTTGTGTTATGTGTGGCAATAGACAAAGATGATATGAAGTGGATAGGTACCAACGAGGGGCTTTCGGTGTTTGATGGCACCACTTGGTATAACTATACTCCCAAAAACTCGAAGTTGCCAAGCGAAAATATTCCTTCGGTGGTGGTTGATAAACGCAATGTGAAATGGATAGCCACATTGGGCGGATTATGTAGACATGATGGACGCACTTGGGAAGTATACACCACTCACAATAGCCCTCTGCCTAGCAATCAGGTAAATGATTTGGCTTTGGATAACAATGGAATATTATGGATTGCCACAACCAAAGGTTTAGCTGCTTTTGATGGCAAAAACTGGGTTATATATAACAAAGAAAATACCGGATTACCGATAGAGGATATTAAAATTATAGCTATCGATAAGAAAAATAACCGTTGGTTGGGTACCGATTTTAGTGGATTGATATCTTTTTCGGGATTTACAGTACAAGGCAAATTGGTGGACGAAAGCGGAAATGCCATGCCTAATCAGAAATTGAAAATAGGTACTGCCGATGTGTATACCGATGATAATGGAGTATACAGAACTGAAGTAGTCGGGGGATCTAACGTGGTTGTTACACCCGAAGTGGATGGTGTGGTTTTTGAACCACCATCAATATCGATATCAAAGATAAATTCGATGCAATTGAATAGTGATTTTGTGGCTAAACGTCAAACTATAGCCGCCAAAGAGGAAGAACCCAAAAGCACTACTACAAGCACACCGGCATCGGTGTCGAAAGTGGTGGTGACCCCATATCTTGAACAAGGATATATAACAATCTCGTTTAATGGTGATGTGGCCGAGGTGGAGATAAAATCGGGTACCAAGGTGATGCGTACCATACCAAACTATAAACGAGGAAACAAAATAAATATATCCAAATTTCCGCGTGGTATATACAAAATAACTGTACGCACCTCACAATGGGAGAAAACAGTAACTTTAAATAAGAAACATTAAGAACATAAATATTAATTAAATACATAGTGAATATGAAGAAAAATAATTACCTCTTCGGACTTATTATCATCGGAATCTTATATTTTATTTTTGGATTCGTAACATGGCTAAATGGTACGTTGATACCATTCCTTAAGGTGGCATGCGAGTTAAGCGACTTTACAGCCTATTTGGTAACATTTGCCTTTTATATCTCCTATTTTGTGTGGGCGTTACCATCGTCGTGGATATTAAAGAAAACCGGTTTTAAAAATGGTATAGCCGTAGGCTTGTTTGTGATGGCAGCCGGTGCTGCTTTGTTTATTCCGGCGGCGTATTCGCGTTCGTATATATTGTTTTTGGTAGCATTGTTTATATTAGGTTCGGGTTTGGCGCTTATGCAAACTGCAGTAAATCCATACGTGACTATATTAGGATCTATTGAAAGTGCGGCCAAACGTATAAGCATAATGGGTATATGCAATAAGGTTGCCGGAGTATTGGCACCCATTATATTGGGCGCTATATTGCTTGTAGGTATCGAGCCTATGATGGAAGAAATATCGTTGGCAACATCGTTGGCACAAAAAGAAGAGTTGCTCAATGGCCTTTCGCAACGCCTTATAACCCCTTATACCGTGATGACGATAATACTGATATTACTCGGAATATTAGTATGTTTTACTCATCTACCTGAAGTTAAAGATGAAGAAGAAATAGCAACTAAAACATCGAAAAGAATTTGGCAATACCCTTATTTGTGGTTTGGAGTAGTGGCTATGTTTTTTTATGTGGGTGTGGAAGTTATAGCCGGCGACACTATTATACAATATGGTATATCGCTTGATATAGACCAACAATCGGCCAAGTATTTTACCAGTCTTACACTTATATCCATGGTTGTGGGATATTTTATAGGAGTGGCTCTTATTCCTAAGGTTATTAATCAACGTCAAGCCTTGGTGGGCTGTTCGGTATTAGGTATTATACTTACTGTATTGGCAGTGTTTACTCCGGGACATTTGTCTTTCAGTTTTCCATTTATCGACTTGGCGACATTGTCGCCTATCGTTATGGTAATTCCTTACACTGTATTCTTTGTTGCATTGTTGGGAGTAGCCAACTCATTGGTATGGCCTGCAATATGGCCGCTGTCGCTTGATGGGCTTGGCTCGCACACCAAAACAGCATCGGCTCTTATTATCATGTCTATAGCCGGTGGCGCATTGTTGCCTTTGGTATATGGTAAAATAGCCGAAATGGTAGGTACTCAACAAGCTTATTGGATTGCTTTGCCATGTTATTTGATTATCTTGGCGTTTGCTGTTTTTGGTTGCAAATGGGGAAAAGATAAGCAATAAACTTGATTTATAACAATAAAAAACGTATTTTTGCACACTGTAGCGTTTAATATATAGTATATATAATGCGTTGAAACATAACATAAATAAGAATAATATAGCATAATAATAAATATGGTAATATCGTACAAATGGTTGAACGACTACGTAAAAAGTAGTCTAACCCCAAGTGAAATAGACGAAACGCTAACATTTAGCGGACTGGAAATAGAAGGAGTAGAGAAGGTAGAAACCATCAAAGGTGGATTGGAACATGTGGTGATAGGCAAGGTGATGACTTGCGAAGATCATCCCGATTCGGACCACTTGCACGTAACCACTGTTGATGTAGGTGGCGACCGCTTGTTGGATATAGTATGTGGTGCTGCCAATGTGGCTGCAGGTCAAAAAGTGGTAGTGGCTACTATTGGTACTCAGATATGGACATCGGAAACAGAGTATTTCGAGATAAAGAAGTCAAAGATACGTGGCAAAGTGTCGGAAGGAATGATATGTGCCGAAGATGAATTAGGTTTGGGAAACTCGCATGACGGTATTATGGTATTGCCCGACGATGCTCCTATAGGAATGCCTGCCAAAGAATATTTCAATGTTCAAGAGGATTATGCTATAGAAGTGGCTATAACTGCCAATCGTTCTGATGCTACATCGCATATTGGTGTTGGTCGCGACTTGGTGGCTGCATACAATACTCAACATGGAGGAAATTTATCGTTGGATATTCCTTCGGTAGAGGCTTACAAACAAGATAATAACGATCGTACTATAAACGTAAGAGTAGAGGATGCCGAAAACTGTCCTCGCTATTCGGGGGTGACTATCATCGGAGTTAAGGTGACCGAATCGCCCGATTGGTTGAAAAACAAGTTGCGCACAGTGGGCATACGTCCTATAAACAACATAGTGGATATAACCAACTATGTGCTTATGGAAATAGGTCAACCCATGCATGCTTTTGATGCCGATATGATAGAAGGTGGTACCGTGGTGGTGAAAAAAATGCCGGAAGGCACTATGTTTACCACTTTGGACGGCGTAGAACGCAAACTCAACGGTAGCGAACTAATGATATGTAACGAAAAAGAAGGTATGTGTATAGCAGGTGTGTTTGGTGGCGAAAAATCGGGAGTGACCGACAAAACTACCAACGTATTTCTCGAAAGTGCATATTTCAACCCCGTAAGTGTTCGCAAAACATCCAAATATCATGGATTAAAAACCGATGCTTCGTTCCGTTACGAACGTGGTTGCGATCCTAATATTACAATATATGCCCTTAAACGTGCCGCATTGCTTATAAAAGAAGTGGCAGGTGGTAGCATAAGTTCGGAAATCATAGATGTATATCCCACACCTATCGAAAGAGCTAAGGTTGAGATAAACTTTCGTAGTATGTTCGACCTTATGGGAAAAGAGATACCGGTGGATACCATTAAATCGATATTGGCGATGCTTGACATAGCCATCGAGGCCGAAACTGCCGAAGGTATGACATTGCGTATACCTACCAATAAGGTAGATGTAACCCGCCAATGCGATGTGATAGAAGAAATAATGCGTATATACGGCTACAACAATATCACATTCGACGAAACGTTGAACAGCTGCTTGTCGTACAACAAGAAACCCAATCCTAATAAGATACAAAATGTGGTGGGCGACTATTTGGCCAACAACGGATTTGTTGAAATAATGAACAACTCGCTTACCAAAGCCGAATACTATGATAACAATGCCGATTTCGATTCGGCAAACAATGTGGTGCTTCTAAATCCGTTGAGCAAAGAATTGAATGTATTGCGTCAAACATTGCTATATAGCGGAATGGAATGTATAGTATACAATATTAACCATAAAATACAAAATCAGAAGTTGTTTGAGTTTGGCAAGCACTATCGTTACAACCCCGACCAAGTTGACGATGGAGATGTAACAAAACGCTATTTCGAAGAACGTCACTTGTCGTTGTTTATGACCGGTGCCCAAACTGCTGAAAGCTGGAAGATGGCTTCGCAACCTGTAGACTTCTATTATTTGAAATCGCATGTGATAAATATCCTTCGTCGTTTGCGTATCAATATGGGACGTATAGTTGCCGAGCCGGCCAAGGCTAAATATTTTGCCGAAGGTTTGGATTTGATGTTCAAAGACAGCAAGAAGGTGATAGTATCGCTTGGACGATTGGCTAAACCTACTCTTAAAAAGATGGACTGCAAGCAAGATGTATTCTATGCCGACTTTAATTGGGATTTATTGCTTAAGAGTATACCGGCTCAGGAAGTAACCTTTGCCGAGATTGCCAAGAATCCCGAAGTACGTCGCGACTTGGCTTTGCTTATCGATAAAAACGTTACATTCGATGCCATAGAAAAGTTGGCATTCGAAACCGAAAAGAAACTCCTTAAAAAGGTTGGTTTGTTTGACGTGTATGAAGGCGATCGCATCGAAGAAGGCAAGAAATCGTATGCTGTAAGTTTTATACTTCAAGATAAAGACAAAACTTTGTCGGATAAACAAATAGAGTCGATAATGGCCAAACTGCAAAAGAATTTCGAAACACGCCTGGGTGCCAAAATAAGAAGTTAACATTACCAATATAGAGTATAAAGCGACTTGCTTCTGAGGCGGGTCGCTTTTTGTGGATAAAAAGGTGTGAATTACTAATGAGATACAAAAAGTTTATCGTGCAATTGGTTTTATTGTCGATAGTGGCAACTATTTCGCTTTCTTCGTGTTCTAAAGGTGTCAACTGTAGGTGCGAAAACCAAATTACGCACCAAGTGCGAGAGGTGTATATAACCGGAGGCCAATGTGCCGATTTGAACACCCAAGCCGACGAAAGTGTGATAGAAAATTGCATAGAATTGTAATGTGTGAATATGATTGAAACAAAAAAGATACCCGAAAGGGCTGTGCTTATAAGTGTATGCTCGTCGAATATGACTATGGAGCGTACCGAAGAGTATTTGAGCGAGTTGGCATTCCTGCTCGACACTGCCGGTGGAATACCTGAAAAGACTTTTATTCAAAAACTCGACCACCCCGATAAGCGCACATACGTGGGAAAGGGAAAGATGGAAGAGATAAAAGAATATATCGAAGCCGAGAACATAGACCTTGTGGTGGTTGACGACGAACTTAGCCCATCGCAGTTGCGTAATTTGGAACGCGAATTGAATCGCAGAATACTAGACCGCACCACACTGATATTGGATATATTTGCCAAAAGAGCTCGAACCTCTATCGCTAAAACACAGGTGGAGTTGGCTCAATATCAGTATATGCTGCCTCGCCTTACACGTTTGTGGACACACCTCGAACGTCAGCGTGGAGGTATAGGTATGCGTGGACCCGGCGAAACACAAATCGAAACCGACCGACGTATAATACTCGACAAGATATCGTTGCTGAAAGAGAAACTCCGCTCTATCGACAAGCAAAAGATGCTGCAACGCAAAAATCGCGAAAGCCTTGTACGTGTGGCTTTGGTGGGATATACCAATGTAGGAAAATCCACATTGATGAATCTTTTGAGCAAGAGCGATGTGTTTGCCGAAAACAAACTATTTGCCACTTTGGACACTACGGTGCGTAAGGTGGTGATAGAAAATCTTCCTTTCCTGCTTACCGATACCGTTGGTTTTATTCGCAAACTGCCTCACGGACTGGTGGAAAGCTTCAAATCCACTCTCGACGAGGTGCGAGAAGCCGATTTGCTTATACATGTGGTGGATATTTCGCACCGCGACTACGAGGAGCAGATAAACGAGGTAAACAAAACACTTCAAGAAATAGAAGCTATAGATAAGCCTACTATACTTGTGTTTAACAAGATAGATGCATATACATATACCGAAAAGGAACCCGACGACCTTACGCCTATGACTAAGGAAAACTATTCGTTGGAGATGTTGCAAAACCATTGGTTGGCGAAAAACAGTGACCACACCTTGTTTATATCGGCAGGCAAAAAGGTGAATATCGACAATTTGAGAAACCTTATGTACGAAGAAATTAAAAAGATACATGCCATAAGGTATCCTTACAATAACTTTTTATATTAACCATTAAATAATGAAGATTATGAATAACAATGATTATGATTTCTTTAACGAGAGAACAAGAGGTTTGGAGTATCAAAATGAAGGTACTTTATTAACCAACTCTACAGTGGCAACATTGATGCGCAATGTGTATATGTGGATGGCTTTGGCTTTGGTTATTACCGCATTCACATCGATGGCTATAGCCAATTCGCAACAACTGATAACCACGCTTTTCAGCAACAGCACTTATATGATAGTACTTGTAGTGGTGCAATTGGTGATGGTAGTGGCACTTACTGCCGCCATTAATCGAATACCGTTTGTATTGGCCGGTGTGCTATTTGCCATCTATGCTATACTTACAGGTGTCACCATATCGTCGATATTCTTGTTATACACTGCCGAATCTATCGCTTCTACTTTCTTTATCACTGCCGGAACATTTGCCATAATGAGTGTTTACGGATATTTTACCAAAAAAGATCTTACAAGTTGGGGCAGAATATTGATGATGGGACTTATAGGAATAGTATTGGCTTCGGTGGTAAACTTATTTATGCATAGCACTATGCTTACTTGGATTACTACGTATGTGGGTGTGGTAGTGTTTGTGGGACTTACTGCCTACGATACTCAAAAGATAAAAGAAAGCATCATACAACATGGTTCGCATGGCGTAAACGACGGAACTATGAAGTTGGCGTTGATGGGTAGTTTTATTCTTTATCTCGACTTTATCAACCTATTCTTGAAACTGTTGAGAATATTCGGTAAGAGAGATTAAAGGCAACTTCTAAAAATTCCACGTTCTATGAAATTGAATTGATTGCAGAAAGAACTTTTGCGTGCTTTACGTTTTTCCTTGGAATCTTTCTGTTTCTTTTTTCAATCATATAGTCCGCTATACTCAATCAAAAGAAAGTAGAAATCTTTTCAAGAAAATTCCGCAAATCACTTGCAAAGCAATTTTTAGAAGTTGTCTAAAAAAAAACACACATAGCTCGCTTTCCTTCGACGGGCAAAACAAAAAAGGCATTATTCAATAAATCAACTTGAATAATGCCTTTTATATTTTAGATAACGCTTTTTTACAATGTAGCGTTGTTCTTTTCCATTATCATTTTTATCAGTTCCTCATCGGACAACGATAGGTTGTTTATTATCGTTTGGGCATTGTTCACCATAGGGTGAGAAGGATATTCTTCTATAAAAGCGGTGTATGCCTCTTTGGCTTTATCGAGGTCGTGAGCCACTGTTTCGTATATAAACCCTTTAAAGAAATAGCAGTCGGCTCTCTTTTCGAAAGAGGGATAGTCTGTTATCACTTTGTCGAGGTATTCTATGGCTGTGGCGGGGTTGCCGATATTGGCAGCCACGTCGGCAGCTTTCATTATATACATAGGGGCAAGGCTGTCGGTCGGATATTTTGTTGCAAAATCGGTATACATCATTATCAAGTTGTTGCCCACTTCGGTGTCTACCTTGTTGTTTTGCAAATCTATACTGCTTTCGTATTGTTGTATGCTGCTAAGGTCCTTGTCGCGTTGAGGGGTGCAACATGCCATTGCCAACGATGTGGCCACTGCCAACAAAAGGATTGTTTTTCTCATGGTACTGTTATTTTTTGCGAGGTGCTGTATATTTCATTCTGTATCTTGTGGCCATTCTTCCTGCAGCCACATCGCCAAGTTTACGTTTTAAAAGCGTTTTGCGTATGCTGCTCAAGCGGTCGATAAACACTTTGCCGTTTAGGTGGTCTATCTCGTGTTGTGCCACACGTGCCAACATCCCGGTCAGTTCTTCGGTATGTTCCACAAAATTGCGGTCGAAGTATCTTACCACCACCGATTCCGGACGAAGCACATCTTCGTGTATCTGTGGCACCGATAGACAACCCTCGTTAAAATATATTTTCTCGCCTTTTTCTTCTATTATTTCGGGGTTTATCATTACTCGTTCTATCAACTCGCCGTAAGTATCGTCGTCTTCGTTGTATGGGCGATAGCCTATTGTAAGCAGTTGTATTGACAGGTCTATCTGTGGTGCCGCCAATCCCACACCGTCGGCGTGATACATGGTTTCAAACATATTGTCGATAAGTTCTTGCAATGCAGGATAATCCTTATCTATAGGTTGTGCTACTTTTTTTAATACAGGGCTTCCATAGCCTACTATGCTTAGTATCATGTTATTTATGTTTTTATATCTGTTATTTAATTGTGTTCATATATGTTTGCAGAATTATGGTGGCACTTATGGTGTCTATAAGAGCCTTGTTTTGACGCTGTTTCTTCTTCAAACCCGAGTCTATCATGGTTTGAAACGCCATCTTGGATGTAAAACGTTCGTCTACGCGTGCCACCTCGATATTGGGAAATGTGGTTTTGAGCAATTTCACAAAAGGTTCTATGTATTTTGCAGACTCGCTAAGAGTGTTATTCATCTGTTTTGCTTCGCCCACCACAAAGCAACTTACATTTTCTTTGGATACATAATCTTTCAAAAATGCAATGCATTTGTCGGTCTCCACTGTGGTAAGTCCCGTTGCAATTATCTGTAACTCATCGCTTACTGCAAGCCCTACACGCTTGTGTCCGTAGTCTATAGCCAATATTCTGCCCATCTTATTTTTTTTGCAAAGATACGATTTTTTTTTCACTTATTACTCAATAAACCGCCTAAATTAGTTAGGACGACTTCGATTATGCTTCGCTGCCGCTCAGCAGACTTGTGCTCAGCTAGTGCTTCGCAGACTACGAGACAACAAGTCTACAAGTCTATGAGTGGCTACCGCACGACCCGTTGTCTAGGCGAAGCTTCCATAATTCCGTGACTCCGTGACTCCGGTTGCCGCCCGACTCGTTGTCTTGTAGTCTTGGCGTAGCAAAGCGAAGCCAATTTTCCGTAGTTCCCTAATTCCGTAAATTCGGCCGTTATCCCGAATTGAAGGCTGTTGTGGATGGTATGACAAAAGAGTCGGCTACAAAAAGCAAGGGTAAGATACCGAAGGCTACACCAAAGCCGGCGGCTGATAAAGGCCAATAAAGCTTGGTTGTAAACAAAGCTACTGACAGGCAGAGTATGAAAAATATTACAAGCATTGCTGCCATAGTTCAAAAGTATGTTTTTTGATTGTTCCCCAGTCAATTACATCGCGTTAGTGTAATTGTGAAATGTATTGCAAAGATACAACTTTTTTACGACATACGCAAGCAAAAACTCATAAATATAAAACGATTTTTTAGGTAACTTCTAAAAATTGCTTTGCAAGTGATTTACGGAATTTTCTTGGGAAGATTTCTACTTTCTTTTGATTGAGCATAGCGGGCTATGCGATTGAAAAAGAAATAGAAAGATTTCAAGAAAAAACGTAAAGCACGCAAAAGTTTCAAAGAACACTCTTTTGTTTATCCGAAACGTGGAATTTTTAGAAGTTGCCTTGACATTTTTGTATATCCAAAAATGATTAGTGATGAGACATATACTATTTACAATAAGTTTGGTTTTAATGATTGGCATTTCAAATGCCACAACCATAAGTGATACTACTTATGCGAAAATAAAACCCGTGGGTATAAAAGATTCCTCAATACTTACTGTTATTGATGAGTTTATTGGTTTTTGCAGAGAAGAATGTGCTTCAAATTATACAGACTATAATCACATAGGTCTTTGGTTTTTAAAAGCATTTGATGACAGTTCATCTATATATATATGTATATCACTGGATGTAGAACTTTATGATGTGGAGGAATATTCGTACTCATTTCGATATTTAGATTTGCTTTTTTTGATCGATAAGCCTTCATCACTTGAGGCAAAGAATGCTATTGAAAATATTTTTTACACACATAAAAATCACACTCCTATTAAAGTTGAAGTAACAAATAGCAAAAATGAGATTCTTCCGGAAGGTGGAGGAGATGCATTTTGGATTGTATTGTATAAAAATGAAAAATACTATTTAGTAGAAAAAGGATGTTTTCAAGAATAAATATTGATAATATTTTGCTTATGTCGATACAAGATTTTTACATAAATACAACTCTTAAACGCCCCCAATCCTCTACCGGGAAAGAAAGAGACTCAGAAACAGGCTTTTCCTACTTCGGCGCGAGGTATTATGATTCGGATATTTTGATGGGGTGGCTTAGCGTGGATCCTATGGCGGATAAGTATCCGAGTCATTCACCATATCAATATTGCAGGTGGAATCCTATAAAAAGAATAGATATAGGCGGACTTTTCGATACAGAAAAACAAGCTCAAAAAGCTTATGAAAAAGCCGTAAAAAGATTCGGTTCAGACAGGGTTGGAGAAATATATAACAGAGGTACAGAAAGAAATCCTGATTATTCATTTGCCGTTTATGGTGTGGGTAAAGACAATAAAACTCATGCAAAACAAGGAGAAGCAGGGGTGTGGGCATATCGTCCGGATTGTATTATTAGCGATCGAAAATCTTTAAGGTCGTATTCTTGGAGTCAGAGAAAATTTGGTTTTTCAGTATCTTTTTCTGTCGGAGCCCAAGTTGGTAGCAGAATATCATTAGGAAAAAATTGGGGGTGTACTGCAAATTTAAGTTCTGTTGATTTATTTAGCCATGCATCCGAATATTCAAAAGTAAAAGGATGGGAGCATAATACATACACCATTGATAATTCTGATATACATGGAAATGCAGGAGTTGGGATTTCTGCATATGGATACGAAGTAGGATACAATTGCTCTTATACCGCTTGTGGAGAAGCTATTAATCAAGATTCTATGGTGCATTCTGTTAATATTGGTTATCCAGAATCAAGTTCAAATGGAAGAATATCTTTAGGAATAGGTGCTGCAATAATATTTGGTGTAAAAATAGAATTATATTCGGAATATGCAAAATAATAGAAAAAAACATATCTGTAAGTGGAATAAAATTAGTGATCGATATCAGCGAGGAGGATTAATTATAACGATTCATATACCTGGATGTGCTTTTATTAATCTTTATACATATATCAAGATAAAAAAATACAAATTGCAAGAAGCCAAAATATTCAAATGTAATTTTTGCAAAGAATACAAATGGGTATGTCCATATTGCCAAATGGAGACTATTATGACTGAAGTTCCACGTTTTTATAAATGTCAAAAATGTGGTAGAGATTCCTATTTTAAACCATATTTTGAAGGGTATATACACATTTTGCAAAACGGAAAGAAACCATAAATAATGCAGAAAAATACTGAGAATAGTAGAAAAATATCAAAATAAATATGTAACTTTACAGTCGCAAACAAGTAATAATTATGTACCAAACAAGCACAAATATAAACATGGGATATAGACGAAGTTGCTATCTGCTTTTGAAAAACAATTATATGTCTTGATATTTTTTCCGCACTTTGCAAAGAGAATATGTAGATATATCTACCATTTACATTTAATTGTTTTTCCACCATTGGCTATAGAAATTATTGCTACATTGTCCGGTTGTTATTTTTCCTATTAGGAATTTGATTTGGATATTATGAAATATCCGAGAAGGCAGTAAATTCTTGGGCTTCTCAATATTAATTTTGGAAATATGCCAAAAAAAACGTACCTTTGCAGTTTGGAATTAATTTGAGTTGAAAAATAAATCAAACAGAATATCATGGGATTACAATGTGGTATAGTAGGACTTCCAAATGTAGGAAAGTCGACATTATTTAACTGCTTGAGCAATGCCAAAGCACAAGCTGCCAATTTTCCGTTTTGCACAATAGAACCCAACGTCGGAGTTATTACCGTTCCGGACGAACGCTTAAACAAATTAGTAGAAATAGAAAATCCTCAAAGCGTAGTACCTGCTACTGTAGAAATTGTGGATATTGCCGGATTGGTTAGAGGTGCCAGCAAAGGCGAAGGATTGGGCAATAAATTTTTGTCTAACATTCGCGAAACAGATGCAATAATACATGTGCTTCGCTGCTTTGAAGACGACAATATAACCCACGTTGATGGCAATGTAAACCCGGTAAGAGATAAAGAAACCATTGATACAGAGCTGCAACTAAAAGACCTTGAAACTATTGAAAATCGTTTTGCAAAAGAAGAGAAAAAGGCAAAAACCAATAGCGATATTAAGGCGAAAAAATTGGTTGAAGTTATGACTCTATACAAAGAAGCTCTACTACAAGGCAAATCGGCACGTACCGTACAGCTAGACGAAAGCCA
>JAFZFU010000093.1 GCA_017555745.1 Bacteroidales bacterium | reverse complement strand
AGACAAGTCGGATAATAATTTGTTTAGAACATATACCGGTAACGATATACGCGACTATAGTTTGTATATCTACGATCGCGAAGGTCGTCAACTATTCTATACCGACGATAAGGAAGGGACATGGGATGGTACGTTCAACGGTAAGAAATGTCAACAAGGAGTATATGTATGGGTGGTAAGTTATCGCCGTTTGGAAACCGATAAGGTATTACAACAAAAGGGAACGGTAGTTCTTCTACGATAGATACTATTGTATTGTATGATATATAAAATAAAAACGAGGATATTCATTTGAGTATCCTCGTTTTTTTATAAGGTAATTTGGAATCTTCTGATATCGGAATTCCTATTTTAAATCTGAACCGGGTTTGAATTTGATTACCTTCTTTTCCGGTATTTGAATTTTTTCTTTTGTTAATGGGTTGATGCCTGTTCTTGCTTTTCTTTCGGTAACATCGAATGTGCCAAATCCAAGAATAGCTACTTTTTCTCCTTTTTTCAAGGCTTCGGTTGTAGCATCGATAAACCCATCTAATGCTTTTTTAGCGTCTGCTTTTGTAATGCCGGCATTGTTGGCAATGGCATTAATTAATTCGCTTTTATTCATAACTAGTTATTTTTTAATGTTAGACATATAATTTCTAAATCGGTGCAAAGATACTAATTTTTTTTAATATAGATGTCGATTTACAAATATTTTTACAGAAAATATTTGTAAAGGTTGTTCTAATGTTTTAGTATATAGTTATTTACTTTGTATCCGCGAAGAAATTCTTTTATGTCATTTTTTCTTTTTCCACTCAATTGTAGCACTTTAATATGTATATAACCATCCGAAATTCCTATTTTTAAATAGTCTTTTTGGTTGGTATATAGTTTATATTGTTGCGAATTACTATCAGGTTCAAACGATACTTCGAATATTTTAAATAGGAGAGAACTATTACGTTCGGTATCTTCCAATGTCATTGTGGCAGCAGGATACGGCGACAACCCTCTTACAAAGTTTACTATGTCCACTCCTTTTTTTGTCCAATCTATTGCGCAGTCTGGTTTGAAAATCTTTGGTGCCGCTTTTAATACTGCGTTATTGTCTTCGTTTTGAGGTTTGGGCGAAAGAGTATTTTTTACAAGCCCTTCCACTGTTTTAACCACGAGGTTTTTGCCTATTTCGGCCAATTGGTCGTGTATGGTTTCGGCAGTGTCGGTAGGGGTAATGTCGACACTTTCTTGTAGTAATATCTTACCTTCATCTATTTTTTCGTTTAGAAGGAAAGTGGTAACACCTGTTGTTGTTTCGCCGTTTATTATAGCCCAATTGATAGGTGCTGCACCTCTATACTGAGGCAATAGAGAAGCATGAAGGTTGAATGTGCCTAAGCGAGGCATATCCCAAACAACTTTTGGCAACATTCGAAATGCCACTACCACAAATATATCGGCATTGAGCTCTTGCAGTTGGTTTAAAAAAGTTTCGTCTCGTAGTTTTTCGGGTTGTAGTATAGGTAAGTTGTTTGCCATTGCATATTCTTTTACCGGCGAGTAGGTTATTTTTTGTCCTCTCCCTGCCGGTTTGTCGGGCACGGTTACTACTCCCACTATGTCGTATCCGGCTTTGTTAAGTGCGTCAAGTGAACCAACGGCAAAGTCGGGTGTCCCCATAAATACAATTCGAGTACTCATCGGTATTTATTTTTTTTCGGATTGTTTTATTCTTTCTTTTAGTGCTGCCATTTTAAGTGCGGTTACTGCAGCTTCCACACCTTTATTGCCGTGCTTGCCACCCGAACGTTCTATGGCTTGTTGCATATCGTTGGTGGTAAGTACTCCGAATATTACCGGTTTGTTTTCGTCGATGGCTAATTGGGCTATAGCGTTGGCTACAGCATCGCATATAAAGTCGAAGTGACGTGTTTCGCCTTGTATTACGCAACCAAGACATATAATGGCATCGTATTTGCCATATTTTAGCATAAGTTTGGCTCCGGTGGGCAATTCGAAACTGCCGGGTACGTGTTCTACAGTGATATTGTTTCTTTCAACACCAAGATCTACAAGTGTCGAATATGCTCCGTCCAATAAACTATTTGTTATAGTAGGATTCCATTCCGATACTACTATTCCTATATTAAAATTCTTGCCCGATGGTATCATATCGGGATTGTAGTCTGATAGATTTGTTTTTTTTGTTGTCATATTTTTTGCTTTTAATTTATTCTTATTTTTGATCCGGGTTTTATATAGTTGTTGGTTGCCGAGTTTAGTCGCTTTAATCGTTTTACCGATACTTTGTATTGTTTTGACAATTTTTCCCATGTGTCGCCTTTTTTGGCTATATGGTATTTAGGTTCTTTATATTGTATGTGTTTAGATTTTTCGGTAACCGGTTCGTCTTCTTTTATAATGCTTTTATCAGCCTTATATATAGCCACTTCTTTTTTGTTTTTTGGTTTGTTGATACCAAAATAGGTTCTATCTAAATATAGATTTTTAGTACGTAGAGTATATGTTTTGAAGTCTAAAATCCATTCAGGGTCGAAGGCTTCGTATTGAAAACGTACTTCGAAGTGTAAGTGAGGACCTGTCGAGCGTCCTGTGGTGCCTCCCAATCCTAATACTGTTCCGGCTTTTACCACTTGACGTGGTTTTACATATATCTTAGATAGGTGTCCGTACACCGTTTCTAATCCGTTGTAGTGTCGTACCACCACTAAATTGCCATAAGCTCCTAATGGTCGGGCAATGCGTACTATACCATCAAAGCAAGAGTATACTTTATCGCCTGTACGCAGAGCGATGTCCACTCCACGATGCGGACGATTCCATCGTTCTCGCCAACCATAAGGCGAGGTGATTATGTTTTTTACAGGGAAACAAAAACCGCTGCTGTCCTTTACAAGTTTTATGCGTATCTCGTCGGGTAGCGAATCGAGTGATGAGTGGTTGTGGCTACGTACTCGAGAACCGGAAAAATCTTTGCCATACCATATCGGAGAAGGATATATGGCTGTATTTTTTTCCATAAAAACTTTGTCGATGATTTCTGTTTCATCCATATCCATCGTGTCGGCAACGCTTGATGTCGCATTATTAGCAGAGGTGTTGCTTGGTGTAGCATTGTATTTATTAGATACTATGGAATCGAAATATGATTGTTTTTTCTTTTTTTGTGCACAACAGGTATACGATGCTACCATGCATAAAATAAATGTTATGGCATATCGTGCAATGTTTGCAGGAATTATATGTAGTGTTTTATTCTTTCGACTCATAATAGCTTTACGACATTAGAAACAAACTAGACAATGTTATAAACAAGCCTGTTGCCATGCTCAAGAGTGCACCTTTTAGCTCAATAATTTCTTCTTCGATGAACGAGAAGTTGACAACTCCTATAATAATAATGGTGGCGATGATGGCTGATAAAAGGTTATAGTGATATTCGACGGACGAATATATGAAGTATCCAAGCAAAGCCGAAAGGCTGACAATGTATATATTTAATTTTATTTTGATGTTTACCAGATAGTAAAACAAAAAGGTAAGCAAAGCCAATTGTGGTATTATCCATAATACAAAAGGAGCTTTGATAGCATATAGTAACACTATGGCTACTATGTAGAAGAACGAGTTTATGGCTATCACCGGATTGAGTTCGGCGGTCGATAGCATTGTATATGATGATATAATGTTGCGACGTTTCAATATCATTATAGATATCATTGGAAATATATATAATATCCAAATAAATAGCTGTATAAGAATACTTTTTACTTGTGTGGGTATATAAAGAGGAGTCATCATATTACACTCTATGGCCACAATAGCAGCATAACACACCACACTAAAGGGGTGAAATAGCAACTGTAGCAGTCGTGTGATTAATATGTGAACATTCATCTTCATTGTATTATTATATCTTTTTTCGTAGTCGTTTTATTGGTATGTTTAATAATTCGCGATACTTTGCTATTGTGCGTCGAGAGAAATTAAATCCCTTAGTGTTGATAATGGCTTGTATGTCTTTGTCTGAAAGAGGATTACTTTTGTCCTCGTTGTCTATTAGTTCTTGTATCATATTGCGTATACTTTTTACCGACACTCCTTTGCCATCGTCGCTATCGTGTGATACCGAAAACAAATCTTTTAGTTTAAAGGTGCCAAATTCTGTTTTTACATACTTTTGGCTTACAATTCTCGACAAGGTAGATATATCAAATCCTGTACGTTCGGCAATATCTTTCAGTATCATCGGACGCAATTCGTTTTTGTCGCCACTTAAGAAGAAACTTTTTTGATATTCCAATATCTCTTTCATTGTTATATCCAGTGTTTTCTTCCGTTGCTTCATTGCATCGATAAACCATCTTGCCGATTCTGCTTTTTCTTTTATAAACGATACTGTTGCTTTCTGTTCTTCGTTTTGTTTTTCGTCCTTTGTTATGTCTTTTAGTATGTTTAAGTATGTTTTGCTCATTTTCAAATCGGAGAAATCTCCATTTTGCGAAAACGATAGTGTATCGTCGTTTGTTCGAAACACAAAAAAATCGGGAATTATGTATTGTGCTTGCGTATTTTCGTTCGAAAACGACGAGCCCGGTTTAGGATTCAGTCTCGTTATCAGTTTTAAAGTGTTGCTAAGGTCGCTTTCGGATATGTTTAGTTTTTGTATCAGCTTATTGTGGTTGTTTTTTGTAAATGTGTCGAAGTTGTTTTCGATAATCTTTATACCCCATTTTTTATAAGGATTACTATTTGCAATGTTGTGCAATTGTATAAGTAGACATTCTTGCAAGTTGCGGGCTCCGACACCTATAGGATCGAGAGTTTTTATTATATTAAGCACATCTTCTATCTCTTTTTCGTCGGCATCTATTCCGTTGTTAAAAGCCAAATCGTTTGATAGTGATGTCATATCGCGTCGCATATAACCAGAATCGTCGATGTTGCCGATAAGTTCTATGCCGATAAGATATTGTTTTTCGCTAATTTCTTTTAGATTAAATTGCTCGGTAAGATATTCGTGTAGTGTTGTTCCCGAGTTTGAAATTTGTTCTCCTATATAATTTTCGCTCGTTGGTCGTTTTTCATCATAGCGTTCTTCGAGGTCATCGTCCATGTATTCTTCCAAGTTGAAGTCGTCGTATGGTTCGAGGTTCGAATATTCATCGTCGAGTGTGTCGTTGGTGTATTCTTCGGAATGTTCGCTATTGTCTACACTATCTTCGAGTAGTGGGTTGTTTTCGAGTTCTTCTTTTATGAAATTTTCTAACGATATAATGGGCAAATGAAGCAAACGCATCAACAGAATTTGTTGAGGTGTAAGCTTTTGAGACATTTTTTGTTCGTATTTTTGCGAAATCATATAGCGTCAGTATTATTTAGTGTTTTCCTTTTGCAAAAGTACGAAATTTTATTGGATTATTGCCCGTTGTTTCACAAAATATTTATCCTCATGCAATCAAAAAGCATCGTTTGCGTTATTACTCAAAATATTAAATGTATGAATAAAGCAAAGATTACAATAACTGTTGTGCTACTATTGATGGTACAAAGTCTCTTTTCGCAGCCCATAAAAGTGGGCGCTGAACGTATGGAAGACTATTTGTCGCTTTTAGATGGAAAATCGGTGGGGGTGGTGGCTAACCCTACTTCACGTGTTGGTAATACACATTTAGTGGATACTCTTTTGAGTTTAGGAGTGGATATTAAAGCCATCTTTTGTCCCGAGCATGGATTTAGAGGCCAGGCAGAAGCAGGCGCTTCGATAAATAGTGAAATTGATTCCCAAACGGGTATTCCTATAGTGTCGTTGTATGGAAAGAATAAAAAGCCTTCGGCTGTTAATCTTAAGAATATTGATGTTTTGGTGTTTGATATACAAGATGTGGGAGCACGATTCTATACATACATATCCACTTTGCATTATGTGATGGAAGCTGCTGCCGAGAATGGTAAAAGGGTAGTTGTGTTGGATAGACCTAATCCTAATGGATTCTATGTGGATGGTCCGGTGCTTAAATCTGAATATAAGTCTTTTGTAGGTATGCATCCGGTACCTATTGTTCATGGAATGACCATAGGAGAATATGCTCTTATGATTAATGGCGAGGGTTGGTTGGCCAATGGTGTTAAATGTGTCTTAGATGTTGTGACTATGGATTATTATACTCACGATAGTTTATATGAATTGCCGGTGTCGCCTTCCCCTAATTTGCGTACTATGAACGCCATTTATTTATATCCGAGTATTTGTTGTTTTGAAGGTACTTCGGTGAGTGTAGGCAGGGGAACAAATCATCCTTTCGAGCTGATAGGTACACCGTATTATAAATGTGTAGTGTTTGGGGATAATATTACTTTTGTACCCAAACCGATAAAAGGTGTGAGCGAAAATCCTTTGCACAATGGGAAGAGTTGTGTTGGTTGGGAATTGATAGGTGATAGTCATAAAATATTGGAAACAAAGAAGCTTAATTTATCCTACCTTATCGATATGTACAAATGTAGCAGCGACGATAAGTTTTTTAATTCATTCTTTGAAAAGCTGATGGGTACAGGCGAATTAAGGAAGCAGATAGAGGCCGGACTCAGCGAAGACGAAATAAGAAACTCGTGGCAACCTGCATTGTCTGAATTTAAGGAGATAAGGAAAAAGTATTTGTTGTACGAGGATTTTGAATAATATTTCGTAACTGCTTTTAGATTTATGTTGTGCTAGGGTAATAGCAATAAGAAGATAAAAAAGCGAAGCATTTTAAATGCTCCGCTTTTTTGTTTGTTACAAGTATCTGTTACTATTTGGTAGTATATAATCTTCTTTTTCGGCGTGGTCGAGAACGTCTTTTACCACGTTTATTTCTAAGAACGATGTTTTTGTGCCTTCTTTTCCGCCACTTAAGTATGCCACCATATCTGTTTCGGCTATAATGCCTCTACGTATAAGCTCACGTAAAGCAGCAAAATAGTATTGCTGACCATTGGCTTTTTCGGGCAAATAAAATGGCTCAATACCATACGATAGTGCCAAATGTCGCATAGTTTTTTCGTTGTAGCAGATGGCAAATACAGGAAGTTTGCCACGAAAAGCGGCAATGTTGCGTGCTGTATTTCCACTATATACGTCGGTTATTATGGCTTTTATGGCTTTTATTTTCGATGATGCTTTTACTGTCGATTTTGCTAAGAAAGCTGTAGGATCGCAATTATCTTCGAGAGGTATGCGTATGTCGTTTTCTTCGAGTTTGTCTTTCTCGGCTTGTTCGGCTATTCGTGCCATTGTTTTTACTGCTTCTATGGGATATTTGCCATATGCCGTTTCGCCACTAAGCATAAGCGCATCGGTGCGGTAGTATATAGCATTTGCAATATCGGTTATCTCGGCACGTGTAGGGCGTGGATTTTGTATCATGGTGTGTAGCATTTGAGTGGCCACTATTACCGGTGTGCGGGCTTGCACACTTTTGCGTATAAGTATGCGTTGTATGCCAGGTATGCGTTCTTGTGGCACTTCGATAGCAAGGTCACCGCGTGCTATCATTATACCATCAGCTACTTCCAATATTTCGTCTATGTTGTCTACACCATCTTGGTTTTCTATTTTAGCAATAACCTTTATTGGACTATGGTGTAAATCTAATATATTTTTTATGTCGAGAATGTCTTGGCGGCAACGTACAAATGAGTGCGCTATAAAGTCTATTTCCTTTTCGATGGCAAACAGTATGTTGTTGCGGTCTTTTTCGGTAAGTGAGGGTAAATTTACTTGCACTCCCGGAACGTTTACACTTTTATGGCTGCCCAATACCGAATTGTTTTGTACTTCGCAGTATAGGTATTGGTCGTCTTTCTCGGTTACTTTTAGCGATAGGTCACCATCATCGATAAGTATCTCTTGACCTATTTCCAATTCTTGTACAAAATAAGGATACGACACTGCTATGCACTCTTTGGTGGTGCCTTGTAGTGGGTTGCCTATTATTTTTACTTTGTCGCCGGTGTTGTATTCGATGGCTTCGGGGCATCCTGTAGTTCTTATTTCGGGTCCCTTGGTATCCATCATTATTGCAATCTTCGACGATACTGCCCTTACATTGGAAATGAGTTTCTCCAATCCTTCGCGGTTGGCGTGAGCAGTGTTCATACGCACTACATTCATGCCGGCATCATAAAGTTCTTTTATAAAATCTTCATTGCATTGTAAATCGGATAACGAGGCTACTATTTTTGTTTGTTTCATAATCGGTAAGTTTAATTTTGTACCATATTATAACCCCAAAACAAAACTGATGTTTTGGGTAAAGCGTTCATTATTACTATTTCGAAGCAAAAATACTTTGTTGCAACGGTTTTGCAAAGATAACATTTTTTTTGCGAAGAGTAATAATCTCTCAAAAAGTTTGTCTTATCGTTTGTGCACTATTTTAGCGTGTGCTGATTGTTGTTCTCCATTAATAGTTGTAATAATTATGCGAGCCATGTATATGCCTTCGGCTACTTTGCTTCCATTGTTAGAGGTAAAGTCCCATTCTGTGTTAGGTATGGAATATGAGCCTTCGACTACTGTAGGGGTAAAGTGTTTAACCAAGTGGCCCATCATATCGTATATATCTATTTCGATTGATTTTATTTGATTGGGTTGATTGTGTTCCATCCTTAATGTTGTTTTGTTGGAAGCAGGGTTTGGATAGCTGTAAAATTTACCGATATTTACTACCGAATGGTTGTTTACCACAAATGCTATGCTCGCCGACGACGAAAAATTGTATATATTCCATGCTTTCAATGTAAGACTATGGGTGCCATCCGAAAGGTTGTGTAGTGGATATTTGATATATCCTTTGTTGGGGTTGTTGCGGTCGACTTCGTAATAGTCGTTAAGTATCATTATTTGGTTGCTGTTGTTGTCGAGTATGGCTGTTATATCGTGTCCTATACCGCTGCCCACTGCGTTTATACCAAGTGTGTCATATAGTATGGCATAGATGTATGGATTTTGGTCGGTAAGTCCTCCCGACACAAATAGGCTGTCATTCATAAATAAGCGTATGTGTGGTCTTGATTCTTCTATTACGACATCCTGATTGAATCCGCCGAACACTATGTTGCTATACGCACCCGATGCATCCTCTATTCCGGCCGCAGCGTAGTGGCTTAATTTGCCGTAGTCGTATTGATATACCACGTCGCGAGGTACAACAAAAGAGTATTTAAACTTGCCATTTATTACCGAGTCGCGACCTTTATATAGGATATTTTTTTGTTGCGAAAATTTCATCTCCGTATCTTCGTTGTCGTTGGCTAATGTTTTGTAAGTTACAAAACGGTCGAATACTGTTGGATATATTTCGCCTACAAATTCGGGTATAATATTGTTGTTGCTATTTCGTATTTCGCCTTCTATGGTTATTTGGGTAAGCACCGTTGCAGTGTCGACCGATGAATAGTTTATCGGTTTTTCGTTTACTGCAGTTACCACAATATTGTTTTCCGGTATGGATAGTTTTATTGCCGGGTCGCCCAATAGCTGCATCGAGTGTGTCATGCTTGCTTCGTTTTTTGCCAATTTGAAAGCATCGCCTATGGTGTAGTTTTTATCCAAAGCATATAGACACAATTTTGTGTCGAACGATTCGCTGTGACCAATGGGCCTTACAGCTGCTGCTATGGCTATTCCACCTCCGTTGGGTGCCAATACAAAACTTTCGGCTCCGCAAATATCATCGATTATGTCGTATTTGCCAAAACTACAAGTGCTGGCAACAAAGAACGGCAGTTGATAGCGATTGGTGTATGAATTGATGTCGGGTATCTCCATATATCGTTCGCTACCTATATGTTGATATGCACCGTGGCCCACATAGTTTAGTAACAGGCATCCATTGTTGATGCGTTTTGTAAGGGCGTTTTTGGCTTCGGGATAAAACGACCCTATCGCACCTGATTGTTGTGTGTAGGCATCGGCATATATTTTTTCGATATTCAGAATAGGATATTTTTGTAGTATTTGTTGTGTTGTCTTTTCTGACGATGTAATAAAGTATACATCATTAGCCGAACCCGGATCGGCATCGTCGGCTAAGAAGACAAGTTGATTTCTCCAATCGCCTCGTAGAGAACTTTGACTTAAATCTTTCTTGGTTAGATAGTATTCTACTTTGTCAACCATAGTTTGGGCCTCGCTGATATTTTTTACCGGGAATCGTCCTATACCTACGTCAATACTTTCGTATATCGATCCGGTTTCCCAATCTCCTAAATATCCAAACATATCGTCGGAAGTGAACGATGAACCTTCATCGTCAAACGAAGTTTCGGATTGATATGATACTACGTATGGAATATTGGTGTTTGTGATGTTTTTGTTATCGTATATTGCCTTGCCAAAAAGGAGCATGTATTTGGGTACTTTTATAATTTCGTTCGACAATGCTCTGTCGTAAAGCATTTTCAAGAAACGGCGGACTGCCATCGCATCTTGTTTGCCCGACGAAAATTCGTTATATATCTCTTCGGGACTAACTACTGCGACATCTAATCCGCTGTATAAGCGGTGTAGTTGTGCCAATCGTTCGGCTTGGTCGCTAAATACAGGTGGTGCCACTATTATGTAGTCGGGTTGTGGCATGCCATGAAGATTTTGATTGGCAACGGGGGTCAAAGATAAGGGAGAGTAGAACATACTGCCATCAAATGCTATCCATTCTCCCATGTTGTTGGTGTTATCCAAAAACATTATTTTGCTGTTGTCGTAATTGGTGTTTAGTTCCGTTACATTGCAAGGATTGCTTACGTTCCACACGCGTAATGATGATGTTGCATTGCTTATCTCAAATAGGCTTATGTTGCTATCATTTGCATTGAAACTATTTTTGATTTTCAATTGTCCCTCGGTAAAAACAAGTCGTGCCGGAGCATTTATTTCGATATAATCCAAATACCCCGATGCCAATGATTCGCGAGAGGAGTACTTTATGTTTATCTCGCATTTTCCCGATGTAGAGGGTTTTGTTGTATAATAAAGCCCTTGATAAGGATATCTGTATCCTGGGTAGAATGAGTGTGTCAATGTTGCACCATTGACGGTAACATCAAACGAAGAATTGGCATTGGAAATGCTTGCTAAAGCATATCTTACGTTTACATTGCTATTGGCTACTGCATTTGGAATAGATAAGGAGTATGATCTAACGGGGACAGCACCGGAAAATTTATCGCCGACCCAAATTCTTCCACTGCCATGAGTATTTACAACATCATTATGTATGGTAGAACAGTATGTGTATGTGTTTATTGTATCATTGGGTTGTTGTGAAATGTCTTTGATATTAATGCGTTTGTTTGTCGTGTATGGAGCGTTTGTGGTAAGGTAGTAATAGTTGTATTTTGAATATGGATGTACGTGATATTCATATATTCTTTGAGAATTGTTGTATTTCCAAATGTTAGCGGCTTGTGCATAAAACAATATGTAGTCGTTGCCGTCTAATATATCATTATTGTTATTGTCTTTGATATATATCGAATTTTCAACTAAATCGTTATACTCAAAGTCCTTGTTGTTTTCCGATAGAGCACCTCCGCCGTTACCGTAAATGCCTAATTGTGATATAGGGATATTTTCAATATCGATACCTTGCGATTTGATATCATTGGCTGTTATCTTATGAATACCGGTGTTGTTTATAGCTATTTTATACCAATTACCTTCCGATAGTACCGAATTGGTAGGGTAGGGGTTTGTACTTTTTGTAGGCTGTTGATGATTGTTGTTATTGGTAGTTTTATTGAATGATATGTAATAAGACACAATTTTTTTAATAGTCCCGTTTATTTTTATGTATGGCAATACTGCTATAATAATGTTTGTGGTAGAATCATTTGATTTGTTATAATGAATCTTGTAACGTATGGTGTCTGATGGATTTATGTTGCGTTGATGAATAAAATAAGACTCTTGTTCTGAAAGATTTTCGTATTCAATATTGCTAAAGACTGGTCTATATTCGGCATAGGCTAATTCGTATTTGCTAACATGTGCCGAAGTGTTGTAATCTTCGTCGTAACATGCATTTGCAAATAAAGGATGAAATATTGTTATCGAATCAGAGTAATCATTCCAAAATATTCTTTCCTTTTTTGTAACCATTTGTCCGTATATCTCGTTTACTTGAACAATGATAAAAAATATCAAACTTACAAGTTTACTTATTCTCATAATATTTGAATTTGTGAGGTTATTTTTTCTCGTTAATTAGTTATGCTATTTAATAACAGAAAAAGGACAAAAAAATTGTGCAATAAAAATGAAGAAAAATAGGTCAAAAATGAAAAAAATAGAGAAAAATAATGAATAAAAACGTAGATTATTGAGTTTTTTGCACTTTTTTTTCATTCTGATAATTAATTAGATATATATTTTTTTTTAGATTTTGCGTGATAATTCAAAAAAAAATCGTAATATTGCCGTTTAATTTGAGTATATATTTTTAGACGATATGAAGATGAAAAGGATACAGAAAGTAATTGTTTTATTGGTGACCTTTTTTGTTGTAGGTCAGGGCGTTATGGCACAGGATTTTGTTTTTTCTCAATTCTATGCAAATCCTTTGTATTTGAACCCCGCGTTAGCAGGTGCTAAAGTATGTCCAAGATTTTCGTTGAACTATAGAAATCAATGGCCTGGACTTGTTTCTGCTTATACAACAGTGTCAGCATCTTATGACCAATATTTTAGTGATTTACATGGAGGTTTGGGTGCATTCGTTTTGACCGATAGACAAGGTGATCATGGCGCTTTGAAGACTAATCAGGTGTCATTTATGTATTCGTTCCGTTTTCAATTGTCGAGAACAATATATATGAATGCCGGCTTGCAAGCAACGTTGGTAAATGAAAATTTGGATTGGTCAACATTGACTTTCCCCGATCAGATAGACCCTGACTTTGGATTTATATTCAATACAAATGCTGTTCCACCTGACGATATGAATATTTTTTATGCTGATTTTAATGCAGGTTTGTTAGTATACAGCAAGGCATGGTATGGAGGATTGGCGGTATCTCACTTAACTCGTCCCAGCAATGGCTTTTATGGATTAAGTGAATTGCCAATGAAGATAACAGTTCATGGTGGTGGATTAATAAACTTGGCAGAGGATCGCAGACGTACATCCTCGTTGTCTTTGGGAACACCGGTTATATCTCCGAACTTAATATACCAACATCAAGGTGGGTTTAATTACTTTAACTATGGTATGTATTTGGATTGGATGCCTTTTATCGTTGGTGTGTGGTTCCGTCATGGAATTGAAAACGCAGATGCATTTATCTTCTTGGTAGGATTTCAACAACCAACATTCAAATTGGGATATAGCTACGACGTAACAGTGTCGAAATTATCCAACCAAACTCAAGGATCGCATGAAATAACCCTAGGATTCATGTTACCATGTCCTGAAAAGAGAAAACAAATAAGAACGGTTCGTTGTCCGTCGTTCTAAAAAAATAAAATTAAGAGTAAATAAAACGTATAACACGAAAAATATATATAACCATGAAAAGTTTAAAAACAGTAAGTTTCTTCGTCTTAGCAACGATGTTATTAGCGGGATGTAGTAGTTATACATCTGAAACGACAGGTTGGAATTATAATGATTCTAAATGGGGTGGATTTGAAGTGTCCCAAAATACAGAACAAATGACCGGATATGGTTTGGTATTCATCGAAGGTGGATCGTTTCAAATGGGTCGTGTTTCGGATGATACACGTTATCAATGGAACAATACTCAACATACCGTAACAGTATCTTCGTTTTATATGGACGAAACAGAAGTTAGAAATGTTGATTACAGAGAGTATATTTATTGGTTGAACAGAGCATACGGTAGCGAGTATCCTGAATATGTAAGAAATGCATATCCTGATACTAATGCATGGAGAGAAAAACTACGTTATGCTGAACCTATGGTTGAATATTATTTCCAAACACCAAATTACAACGATTATCCTGTAGTAGGGGTATCATGGGAACAAGCTAGTGCTTATTGTATTTGGCGTTCTAATCGTGTAAACGAAAAAATAGCGATAGATGCAGGTATATTACCTTTGGATTTCACTGATTTGAGAGGTGAAAGCGCATTCCAAACAGATGTTTACTTCGCTGGTCTTTACAGAGGTGAAACTAAACAAGAAATGGAAAACTTGGATCCTGCAGCAGGTGGTGAACCACGTCGTGTAAACAAAGCTGATGGTATTTTCTTACCTAACTATCGTCTCCCGACCGAAGCTGAATGGGAATTTGCTGCTCTTGGTATGGTAGGTGCTATGGTTGATGGTCGTATTGTTGAACATCGTGTTTATCCATGGAATGGACAAAGTGTTCGTTCTGCTGAAAAAGATTATTATGGTCAATTCTTAGCAAACTTCAAACGTAGTCGTGGCGATAATATGGGTGTAGCAGGTGATTTGAATGATGGTTATGTGTATACTGCTCCTGTAAGATGGTATTTCCCCAACGATTATGGTTTATATAATATGGCCGGAAACGTAAGTGAATGGTGTATGGACGTATACAGAAAACAAACTCAGCCATTGGATGGCGAAGAAGTAAACCCATTCAGAGGTAATATATACAAAACTTACACTATTGTTGATGAAGAAATATTAATCAACGATACAAACGGTGGTATTGTATACAGAAATGTTGATGATGATTTGAACAGAAGAAACTATCGTCAAGCTGATAATGTAAACTATTTAGACGGCGATTATGCTTCTACAATTTTTGACCCACAAACAAATCAAAATCTTGTTAGTTGGACAGAAAGCAGCGATTCTGAAGAAGAAGTTGAAGAAGGTGCCGCTGATTATTTGACAAATCAAGATAGCGTAACCAATATGATGTATCGTAGAAATTCGGCTAACAAAAGTACTATCACTTCTATGTTGAATAACAAAGTACGTGTTGTAAAAGGTGGTTCGTGGAATGATAGAATTTACTGGATGCAACCCGGTACAAGACGTTACTACGATCAAGACAAATCTACAGCATGGATAGGTTTCCGTTGTGCAATGGATAGATTAGGTGCACAAAGGATAGAAAAATAATTTGCAGATTAAATATAACAACAAATAAGGCTGCCCAATTTGGTAGCCTTATTTGTTATAAAAATAAATAATAATAGATTAAGAAGTAATATGAACGAAGTAGAAAAAAGAAGCTATGCTTTGGGTTGTGATATCGGAAACAACTTAAAAACTATGGGTCTTCCTATTGAAAAGGATGCTTTTGCACAAGGAGTAATGGATGCAATCAATGGAAAATTGGCAATGACAATGGAAGAGTTGAATGCTCAATTTGCTTTAATCAATAATGAATTGGAAGAAAGACAAAGACAAATGGCCGATGCTGAAAAAGAAGTAGGTATTAAGTTTTTGGCTGAAAATAAAACTAAAGAAGGTGTTGTAGAAACTAAATCGGGATTGCAATACAAAGTAGTAACAATGGGAACCGGTGCAAAACCTTCGGCAACTGATACCGTAAAAGTTCACTATCATGGTACTTTAGTTGATGGAACAGTGTTCGATTCGTCGGTACAACGTGGCGAAGCTATCGAATTCCCATTAAACAGAGTAATTAAAGGTTGGACAGAAGGTTTACAACTTATGCCTATCGGTTCGAAGTTTATATTCTATATCCCTTCGGATTTAGCATACGGCGAAGCTTCTCCAAGCCCTCTTATCAAACCTAACTCGACTCTTATTTTCGAGGTAGAACTTTTGGATATTCGTAAATAATAGAAAAAAATAATTGATAGGTATTTCTTACTTAAGATAAGGAATACCTATTTTTTTGTGCCTTATGCAGATATATTTGTTGAAATTACCCTCGTTGAATGATGTTTTTATTGCCAATACCGAGCGCCTTAAACATTGTTTACATACCGACGACTATGGATTGTTGGCTGTTAAAAACAATTCGCAGATGGCTTCTGCGTTGGGTAAGATAATGGTGCAATATCTGTTAGGAAAGCAAAAAACTAATCAAGGCAAAATCTCTCCATTTCCTTTTGCATATAACCAAGAGGGTAAACCTTATATACCCATGCAACCCAACTTTTGTTTTAATATCTCTCATACCAAAGAATGGGTGGCGGTAGCTGTTGCCGATACCCCGATAGGTATAGATATAGAGATGTTGAGAGTATATAAACCCGAAGTGGCCAAACGTTTCTTTCATAAAGACGAATATGCCTTTTTGGAAAGTCTGCCGAATGATTTACGTAATGTTTCGTTTACACGATTGTGGACTTTGAAAGAGAGCTATGTTAAGTGTACCGGCACCGGTATTGCCAATAATTTCGACAAGTTTGCCATTTCGATGAATTCTACAGATGTAGAAATAACGGGTAACGACACCCCTGTTTTCTTTAAGCAATACAACTGCGACGGGCTTTTTGTGAGTGCTTGTTCTACAATAAACCTTTTCCCGAATAATATTATTTTATTGACTATAGAGGAAATACTGACAGTACTTTAAACTATTACAAGTCATCAATGGCTTTTTGCTTTACTACGCCGCTGTTTATTTTATCACTATATTGAAGACATACACTTCCTGATCTATATCTTCCTTTTCCTTGTTCTATCCAAAGTATTATTTTCCCTTCCTTAATATGAAATTCTGTTTCATATTTACATTCTCCGCGACCAACTTGCCACATTTTATCGTCATCGGTTCTGGGTTCATAATTTTGAAATTTTTCTCTTACAGAGTATGGTTTTCCATATTTTTGTGTAAGCATTTCTTTAAGGTCTTTGTAATATCCGTGTAAGTGGTCCCATCTGTCGCACTCCGGAAATTGAACAACTATAGTGGATACTATATCTGCTCCATCCATTGTTTGGACATATAACCTACAATCCTTATATCCTGCAAAATCACCCTTAAGTGTGGCCGTTCCATTCGAAATGACACCAACTGTTTTAAATCCTGCAGTTTTCATGTTAGTTACAAATTTCTTTAAACTTCCATTGATAGGTATTCCTTTGAATTCCAAATGCTTGTTATCGTTTTCAATTGGTCCTGCTTTGGGTTTCTCAATCTTCTCTACTTTTACTTCCTGAGGTTTTACTTCTTGCACCATTATTTCTTCTGTTTCTACTTCTACTTCTTCTACTTCTATTTCCGGTACCTCTGTTTTTATGGTTTCTGTTTCGTCGTCAAATATTTTTTTGCCTCTGAATTTTAGTTCGCAGGAATTCATCAAAACTATGCTTGATGCTAATACTCCTAATATTATAATTCTCGATTTCATATCATTACGTTTAGTTGCTAATATTTCGTTAACGTCTTTATCTCCGTTTTATTGTTTAGTTTGCAAATATTCATTTTCCTATATTTTTAGGTTGTGATATAGCCCTTATTTAGGATTCGCAACTATGTGGTTTACGTCCCGAAACTCCCATACTTTTGACCCAAAAGTGTGGGAGTTTTATACCCTAAACCGCATACTTATAAATGCCAACTGCCAAAGATTTCACGTTTGGGAAAATTAGAAGGATTCTCAGTTAAACTTTATGCTATTGTTCGAATACAAAAAAAAGAGTACCGAAACACTTCGGTACTCTTTTGTATATATTGAAGAATTATTTTATTCTTACAATTTTGGACCTGCGTCAACCAATGCTTTACCAGCTTCAGCGCCTGTAAATTTGTTGAAGTTCTTAATGAAACGACCTGCCAAATCTTTAGCTTTTTCTTCCCATTTGCAAGCACATTCGTAAGTGTCGCGTGGGTCTAAGATGTTAGTATCAACACCCGGAAGTTCTGTAGGAACTACGAAGTTGAAGAAAGGAATAGTTTTTGTAGGAGCTTTATCGATAGAGCCATCAAGGATAGCGTCGATAATTCCACGAGTATCTTTAATAGAGATACGTTTTCCTGTTCCGTTCCAACCGGTGTTTACTAAGTAAGCTTTAGCACCTGATTGTTGCATTCTCTTAACCAATTCTTCAGCATATTTTGTTGGGTGAAGGCTCAAGAAAGCTTCGCCGAAACAAGCCGAGAAAGTAGGAGTAGGTTCAGTAATACCACGTTCAGTACCTGCAAGTTTAGCAGTGAAACCGGACAAGAAGTAGTATTTAGTTTGTTCTGGGTCAAGGATAGAAACCGGAGGCAATACTCCGAAAGCGTCAGCCGAAAGGAAGATAACTTTTTCAGCAGCAGGAGCTTTAGATACCGGGCGCACTATGTTGTTGATGTGTTCGATAGGATAAGAAACGCGAGTGTTTTCTGTTACGCTCTTGTCAGAGAAATCTATCTTACCGTTAGCATCTACAGTTACGTTTTCCAACAATGCATTTCTGCGGATAGCGTTGAAAATATCAGGTTCAGCTTCTTTGCTTAGGTTGATAACTTTAGCGTAGCAACCACCTTCGAAGTTGAAGATACCTTCGTCGTCCCAACCGTGTTCGTCGTCGCCGATTAACAAACGTTTTGGATCGGTAGAAAGGGTAGTTTTACCTGTTCCGGATAAACCGAAGAAGATAGCAGTGTTTTTGCCTTCCATATCAGTGTTGGCAGAGCAGTGCATAGAAGCAATACCTTTCAATGGCAACAAGTAGTTCATGATAGAGAACATACCTTTTTTCATTTCACCACCATACCAAGTGTTAAGGATAACTTGT
>JAFZFU010000092.1 GCA_017555745.1 Bacteroidales bacterium | reverse complement strand
GTTCATTTTTTCACTTATCAGCGGTTTTACTATAATATTCATCGTGTTAAAGTTTCTTAAATTTATTCACACTACTATTTATTTGTTGCCAAAACACGGGCAATTTCTACTAAAGAAGCCTCCGAAATGATCAAATTTGTTGCATTAACAACGTCGTAAGTATTTAACTGTAAAACATTTGCAACTTTTACATTTTGTAGGTTTCTAGCAGACAAAGATACGAAATTATTTGATTCTGAGAAAATAAATAATGATTTTTTTTCTGCTACATTCAAATTCTTCATAATTTCAAGCATCTTTTTAGTTTTTGGAGCTTCCATTGTGAAATCTTCAACTACTGTAATCTTATTTTCAGCAGCTTTATAGCTCAAAGCCGAACGACGAGCCAAACGTTTCAATTTTATATTTAATTTAAAACGATAATCTCTTGGCTTTGGTCCAAAAACACGACCACCACCTACTAAAAGTGGAGAATTAATGTCACCACGACGTGCACCACCACCACCTTTTTGACGACCTAATTTTTTAGTAGATCCACTTACTTCGCTTCTTTCTTTTGATTTGTGAGTTCCTTGACGTTGATTTGCTAAATACTGTTTTACATCTAAATATATAGCGTGATCATTAGGCTCTATTGCGAATATAGAATCATCTAAAACAACAGTTCTACCTGTTTCGCTTCCATTGATATTATATACTTTTAGCTCCATCTCTCTATTTTTAAAATTGATCCTTTAGGTCCTGGTACAGATCCTTTAACTAACATCAAATTCTTTTCGGAAATTATTTTTACGATTTGAAGGTTTTGAACCTTTACACGTTTTGCTCCTGTTTGACCAGCCATACGCAATCCTTTAAACAAACGCGAAGGATACGAAGATGCTCCTACAGAACCTGGAGCTCTCAAGCGGTCATGTTGACCGTGGGTTACATCACCAACTCCACTAAAACCATGTCTTTTTACAACACCTTGAAATCCTTTACCTTTGGATGTACCTACAACATCAACAAATTCTCCTTCTTGGAAAACTGTAACGTCTAATACTTCTCCAAACGATTTTTTACTTCCTTCTTCAAAACGAGAAAATTCAGCCAAATACCTTTTTGGAGTTGTATTTGCTTTTGCAAAGTGACCTCTCATTGGTTTGGTTGTACGACTTTCTTTCTTTTCTCCGAAAGCTAATTGGATGGCTTCGTAACCATCTTTTTCAATTGTTTTAACTTGTGTTACTACACAAGGACCAGCTTCTATCACTGTGCACGGAATTTGTTTTCCGTTGGCATCAAACAAACTGGTCATTCCTACTTTTTTTCCTAATAATCCTGACATTTTGTTCTTTAATTAATCAGATTCATTTTAAATCAGCATGTTTATACAAACCTCAACTGATTGTTATCACACTTTAATTTCTACTTCTACACCGCTCGGCAACTCTAATTTCATCAATGCATCGATGGTTTTTGCAGATGTACTGTAAATATCCATCAATCTTTTGTAAGAGCTCAATTCGAATTGTTCTCTTGATTTTTTATTGACGAAAGTCGAACGGTTTACTGTAAAAATCTTTTTATTGGTTGGTAATGGAATAGGTCCATTTACAACCGCACCCGTCATTTTTACGGTTTTTACGATCTTTTCAGCTGATTTATCAACCAAATTGTGATCGTACGATTTTAGTTTGATTCTAATTCTTTGACTCACGGTTTTCGATTTTTTATAAACTCGTTTATTAATAACTTTTCTTTAGAATATTTTCTGACATGTCTTTTGGCAATTCGTCATAGTGAGAAAACTCCATTGTCGAATTTGCACGTCCCGATGTAATGGTTCTCAATGCTGTTACATAACCAAACATTTGTTGCAAAGGCACTTTTGCTTGAATAGCTTGCACCCCTACTTTGGCTATTACATTTTCCAATACTCCACGACGACGGTTCAAATCTCCGGTTACATCTCCCAAGTATGCATCCGGTGTCAATACTTCCAACTTCATTATTGGTTCCAACAATATTGGTTTTGCCTTACGACAAGCTTCTTTAAAGCCTACTCGTGCACACAATTCAAACGACAATGCATCTGAATCCACAGGGTGGTATGAACCATCTATAACACGCACTTTCATGCTTTCCATCGGATATCCGGCCAAAACGCCATTTTCCATTGCTGATTTGAAGCCTTTTTCGATTGCTGGCATATATTCTTTTGGAATATTTCCACCCTTAACTTCATTGATAAATTGCAAACCTTTAACTCCTTCGTCTGCAGGACCTATTTCAAAAATAATATCGGCAAATTTACCACGACCACCGGTTTGTTTTTTGTATACTTCACGATGTTCATAACTTGCGGTGATAGCTTCTTTGTATGCTACCTGTGGTGCACCTTGATTTACTTCTACGTTGAATTCTCTCTTCAAACGGTCCAAAATAATATCCAAGTGCAACTCTCCCATTCCATTGATAATGGTTTGTCCCGACGACTCGTCACTCTTAACAACAAGTGTTGGATCTTCTTCAACCAATTTTATCAATGCGTTATTCATCTTATCTATATCACCTTGTGTTTTCGGTTCTATTGCTATACCAATAACCGGTTCGGGAAATTTCATTGATTCCAATATAATCGGATGGTCTTCGGCGCACAACGTATTACCGGTTTTTATATCTTTAAAACCTACAGCAGCGCCAATATCTCCTGCTGAAATTACATCCATAGGATTTTGTTTATTGGCGTGCATTTGCATGATACGCGAAATACGTTCTTTTTTGCCTGTTGTAGCATTATAAACATAAGAACCCGATTCCAACTTTCCCGAATATACACGGAAAAAGCAAATACGTCCCACATATGGATCTGTTGCTATCTTAAATGCTAATGCCGAAAATGGAGCTTTAACATCAATTGGACGAGTTTCTTCTTCTTCAGTTTTTGGATTAATACCTGCCACTGCTTCTATATCCATAGGACTTGGCAAAAATGCAGCTACTGCATCCAACAAAGATTGTATACCTTTATTCTTGAACGAAGCGCCACACAAAACAGGTGTTATTCTCATTTCCAATGTAGCTTTACGTATTTGAGCTAACATTTCTTCCTCGGTGATTGAATTTGGATCTTCAAAGAATTTTGCCATCAATTCATCATCATCTTCAGCTACGCCTTCGATTAATTTTTGACGGTATTCATCAACGATATCTTTCAAATCATCGGGCATTGGAACTTCATAGAATTTTGTTCCGTTAGAAGCTTCATCCCATATAAGAGCTTTGTTGCGAATCAAATCCACAACTCCCTTAAACAAATCTTCTTGTCCAATAGGAATTTGCAATGGAATAGGATTGGTACCAAGACGTTCTTTGATTTGATTTATAACAGAAAAGAAGTCGGCACCGGCTCTATCCATTTTATTGATAAATGCTATACGTGGAACTTTGTATTTGTCAGCTTGACGCCATACTGTTTCAGATTGAGGTTCAACACCACCTACAGCACAAAACAAAGCCACTGCACCATCTAATACTCTCAACGAACGTTCAACTTCTACAGTGAAATCAACGTGGCCCGGAGTATCAATTATATTGTATTTGTATTGATTATTTTGATAATTCCAAAACACTGTTGTAGCTGCAGAAGTAATTGTTATACCTCTCTCTTGCTCTTGAGCCATCCAGTCCATTGTGGCCGAACCATCGTGAGTTTCTCCCAATTTGTAGTTCTTTCCAGTATAGAACAAAATACGCTCGGTTGTTGTTGTTTTACCGGCGTCGATGTGAGCCATAATTCCTATATTTCTTGTATATTTTAGTTCTGACATTTGTTTCGGTTTATCTTTATAATCTGTTTACTTTTATTTTCATTAAAATCTGAAGTGAGAGAATGCCTTGTTAGCTTCTGCCATTCTGTGAGTTTCTTCCTTACGTTTGAAAGCTGCACCTTCTTCTTTATAAGCTGCTTGAATTTCGCTAGCTAATTTCAAAGCCATTGTTTTTTCACCTCTTTTACGAGCATAACCTATAAGGTTTTTCATTCCTATAGACATTTTACGTTCCGGACGAATTTCCGAAGGAATTTGGAATGTTGCTCCACCAATTCTACGACTACGTACTTCAACAGATGGTGTTACGTTTGCCAAAGCTTTTTTCCATACTTCCAAACCATCTTCTTTTGTACGATCGGCAACTACATCTATTGCTTCGTAAAATATTTTATACGCGGTTGTTTTCTTACCACCTAACATCAAATTGTTAACGAATTTTGTTACTAATGTATCGTTAAACTTTGGATCTGGTAAAATAATTCTCTTTCTTGGTCTTGCTTTTCTCATTGCTATAAAAGCTCTAATAATTTATTATTATTTTATTTTGCTGCTTGTTTTGGACGTTTTGCACCATATTTGGAACGTCTTTGTCTTCTACCATCTACTCCCGATGTATCCAATGCACCGCGGATTATGTGATATCTTACACCTGGTAAATCTTTTACACGTCCACCTCTGATCATCACGATAGAGTGTTCTTGCAAATTGTGACCTTCGCCCGGTATGTAAGCATTGACTTCCTTTTGATTTGTCAAACGCACCCTGGCTACTTTACGCATGGCCGAATTTGGTTTTTTAGGAGTGGTAGTGTATACACGCGTACAAACTCCTCTACGTTGTGGACAAGAATCTAATGCCGGAGACTTACTTTTGTACTCCATTTGTTGACGTCCTTTACGGATCAATTGTTGTATTGTTGGCATATTATACTTTAAAATGTTTAAATTACTATATTTTTATCCCAAAATTTAGGGTGCAAAATTACTAATTTTTTTCCACATAAAACACATTATTTCCCTTTTTGTATCAAAAAAAAAGTTAAAATCTTAGCAAAACACTATATATCAGCAGATTACTAACAACAATGTGCGTGAAAAAGTGTGTCGCCAAAATTAGTTTTCAACAGTTTTTTGTCGTTTTATATTCCCAAAAATTAGTTTTTTACACCTTTTTTCTATCATTTTTGTTCATTTTATTATTGTCGCAAATACCACATCTGTTAAACAATCCCTTGTCGCAGTTCTAAGTTACACATAAACAATTGTTCTATGGTTTCGCCTCCGGTCAAATGGTAAGCATTTATACCCACCTTGCGTGCAGCCTCTATATGTTGAGGACTATCGTCGATAAAAAGCGTTTCTTCGGGGTTTAAACCTTGCTCCGACAATATAGCCTTAAAGCCTTCCGTCTTGGGTTTGCGTATATGTAATATTTGCGAGAAATAGGCTTTCTTAAACGTTACTTCAAATATATCGAACCCATATTTTTCTCGCAGTTCTGATGTAAACTTATCGTAGTTTATTTGATTGGTATTGCTATACAAGAATATGTTGTACTTCAACCGTAACATTCCCAAAAGTTCCAATCTTTCCTTAGGTATGCCTATAAGAATGGCATTCCAAGCCTCGTCTATCTGCTCGTCGGAAAGCGAAACGGACGATAAGGTGCGCAAATAATCTCTAAACTCGGCAGGACTTATTTTCCCCTCTTCAAACAAATCGATAGTATCGGTTTGTGAAGCCTTCGAATAGAGTTTCTCGAATTCTGTAATGCCATAGCTACGAAATTTATCGGCTATGTTTTCGTAGCGTATATCGTAAATAACACCACCAAGATCGAATATTATATTTTTTATTGCCATAATTAGTTTTCTGTTTGTTATGTATTGTCAATATTTGCAAAATACTATTGCAAAGATACACATTATGTACGAATCTGCAAGCAATAATGTTTCAGCAACGTTCATTTTTTCCAAAAGACATTCTTCAAAATCAGCCTGCCAAATATACATCAACACTGAAAAATGGACCACCATTGTAGCACACACCCGATAATGATATAATTATTGACACAATACAACAAAATAAAACAATCGCCGTTGTTTATGATATTGAACAAAATACATATCAACTATGAATATAAGCAAATTCCTTATCCGTGCCAGTTATCCCAATTATTTTATGGTGAAACTATATGCCGACTGCGGACGTGATATATTTGAAAAACAAAACGAACGCGAAGGCAATAAACCCGGTACCGTTATTTATAGCCTCGACGGAGACGACACTAAGTATGAGATTGCTCCACGATGGTACGACATATTTTATCTTTTAAAGAATACCCACGAAAAAAGCAAACATTTCCTTTCGTTACTTATTCGCGAAGAAAAAGGCGACAGCAGCGTGAAAGAAGAACTTGAACAGCTGCGAAACAAAATGTACAACGAATGCAAAAAGTATGTGGCCGAACACCCTTTGCAAAACGACATAGAGATAGTAACACCTACTGCCGAACAAGAATTTACCGTTTTCGACATCAGCTACAAAGGACGTATGCTTCTCGAACTGACTCAGCAATGCTACTCTGTTCCCGATTTTTGCATACTCAGCTCCAAAAGTTTTCACAACCCTTATTGGAATGCCCTTATCGAAACGGCTATCGAAAACCTCGAGATTATGACTTTCAGCAAATTGGGGTCGGAAGAAAATCCTTTAGTTTTTGCCATTCGCACGGCTATGCCTCAGTATATTCCAGGTCTTATGCCTACATTGCTCAACGTGGGCGTAACACAAAGTGCCTACATAGGGCTACTTAAAAAATATCCCGAAAGCATGGCAAACCGCATATATCTAAGTACATTGCAAAACATATTCGATATGCTTTCGCTGAAAGATGTACACCAAAGCGACAACAATACTTTGCCCGTACACTTGCAACGCGAGAAAATAGACATGATGGAAAAAGAAATTTTCCAAACCGAAAACGGTGAAAGGCTGCTTACCGACGCAATGTATCAGGTAAAGACTTTTATGAACTATGTTCGCGACTTCTATGTGGAAAACCAAGACTCGATACTTACATTTATGCAAGGCAAGCATGCCTACCCATCGTTTATATTGCACAAAATGGTGTGGACTGTGGGCAACGACGATTCCTATCCCGGCGTAATGCACAGCCGTCATAGCCGTACAGGACTTGGCACTCAGATAGAAAGTTATAAAAATATATTTGGCGAAGAAATAATGACAGGCTACATCTCATCGGAAGATACCGAATACTTCGACCGCAGCGAGATTAAAACCAAATTCCCTGCCATCTACCACTTCGACCCACTGCTTACCAAGTTGGAAAGCCGTTTCAAATCGCCGGTAACTATCGAATTTGCGGTAGAAACAGTGCCGGGACATGCCAGCCTTTTTGCAGTGTTGCAACTAAACATGTCGGAACTTACAGGACGTTCGGCTCTGCTTTCGAGCATTGCATTGTACGAAAAAGGAATTATAGCCAAAGAAGACGTTGTAAAACTTATTCGTCCCTACCACTTGCGACAAATAATATCCGACAGTATCGACGAGAAATCATTGTCCAAACTAACGTTCTTTGGCAAAGGACTTAACGTATTGCCACGTACCGCCATATCGGCAGTGATATGCTTTAGTGCCGCCAAAGCCAGCGAAATGAAAAAACAAGGACATTCGGTGTGCTTGTGTCAAGAACGTTTTGTGCCCGAAGACACCATCACGCTGAACGAAGTAGACGCCATATTAAGTATGACTCCGGCTGCCATACACGTAGTTACAGCTTGTCGCGGTTATGGAATACCTGCGTTTCTAAACTTGCAATCGTACGGCATACGCATGGAGGGCAATAAGCTGATAAACTCCGAAGGCATAGAGATACACGAGTACGACAAAGTGACCCTATCCAGCAAACACAAAACCATATATAAAGGCGAAGCCGATTTCCGCCCTGCCAAGTTTATGAAATACCTAAACGGCGAAAAGATGGAATTGGAGCCAAAAGAAAAGCCAGTGTTCGAAAACCTAAAGGCTGCTTATACCAAATATCAAGAGATTATCAACTCAACTCAAACCAACTACATTGCCGACATCGACACATTGGCACGCATTATACGCTGCGACTTGAAAGAAAATCCCGAAAAAGCCAAAGAGGTAGTAAACTCGTGGTACGACGATAATGCCAACCGCTACATCGAGCAAGTGCTTGAAAGCAAAATGGGTTCGCATCAAGATCAATCCCGCGTGTTCGACCTGTTGGATATGGAAAAGAAGATTGATTTCTTCAAACAAGTGATAAACAACTGCATAAAGCAAAATCTTTCGGGGCTGAGAGCCGGCTCGTTTATGTTGGGTAGATTTGTGGCCAAGCCACTGCCTTGCCGTTTCTGGAAAGATTTCACTCCAACCGAGATAGCGTATATGCTTAACGAATATATTCTATACGAAAAATATCTGCAAGTGCTAGAAGAAGTAGGCGAAACAAAGCTGACACGTGCCCACTCCAAAATAGTGTCGGAAGGAATGCACAACTTTAATGTCAATACATTCAATCTTTATAACTTTGCCACACTTATGCACATAGGAGCCGATTGGGACGCCATAAAAACAGAATGTCGAAAGTTCGACAGCGTTCAAGAAAACACGCTACTGCTTATGCAAAAGCTATCCGCTCCAATAGAAGAAGTATTCGACCTTTCCGAGCCTTGGAATCGCGAACGATACGAACGAATGATAAACGAAAATAAATAATCCCCACTTTTACCAAAACAGGAACAAGACCACAAATTAAGTCTGTTCCTGTTTTTGGTTTATAGGCGACTTCTAAAAATTGCTTTGCAGATGATTTGCGTTTTCTTAGAAGAAACCATAAGCCACAAAAAAAAGCGAAGCACCCAAATGCTCCGCTTTTTTTATTGTTTAGATGTTACGCCTTTAATCAGACACAGGGCGAACCGGAACCCCGAAGAAGCGATCGTCCCAATCCACATTGTGGCCACCACTGCCGAAGTAGAGGCCGTAAGCGAAGTCGTTATCGCTCTCGTAGGGCGTAGAACTCCAATAGCCACCGTCCTCGCCAACGTAGTCACGCGACGACCCGCCGCAGTCGCCCGCCGCAGGAAGAAATATACTATTGCCATTCGTTCCGGTTACTTTCATACCGTTGACACCGCTTTGTGTAGTCCATGTCCAAGTGCAGTTGTTTACCAATTCTTCCATTTCTTCCTTGGTAGGCATACGCCATGTGCTACCCCAATTAGCACGGGCTACATCGTAAGTAGCATTGCCACTTATATCACTCATCGGTTGTCCGTAGGTTACACTATTTTCTTCAGTGTAACTGCTTTTGGTAGTAGTCTCACCCCATGCATAGTAATTACCGTATCCTTCAGGAGTAGTTGCTCCTACATTACAGGTGGCCCATTTAGTACCGCTTGGCAAACCAAGGTCTACACATTCATGTCCATTGATAATGCCTTCATCTTCTTCATCTTTTTTACATCCTGTAAATACCAATGCCGTTGCTATCATCACCAATGATAGCCTTTTCAATGTTCTTTTCATATTTCTGTGTATTTTGTTTATAAATTGATTATTCGTTCAAAAAATAAATAGTATAGACGCCGTTGTCAGCGTCTATATTATCATTGTTTTGTTATCCTGCAAAGCCGCCACCGCCGGAAGTACCACCTTGATTGCCTTGCTCGTTGTTTGCACCTTCGTCTTCCTCTGCATCGTCGGCGAAGCTCTCGCCTTTGGCTGATGGCAGATAGGTCCACTCTATATCGTCGGCGATAAGGGTGTTGTTGAATTTGCCTTTCATACTTCCGCCTTTCATAGCCAGACGAAACTGAACCTTGATGTTAGTCACTTGGTCCATCGACACTTCTTCCGGAGTGTCCACACCGGTTTTCTTGCACTCGAAGGTTAAGAAAAACGAGCCTATCCCATCTAATTTCACCGAATGTCCTTCGGCCAAATAGCGTGTCATCACTGTGGGAATTGCATTTAGCACTGCCATTACATCGGTTTGGCTTACGGTGCTTTCCTTTTCAATGTCTTTTGCTAAACGATGTGCGTCATAGCAACTTACTGTTTTGGATACCGGTATCCATTTTTCTGTAAGCTTTACGTACTTTTTTGAATAAAAAGCCATAGTCTTAAATATTATTGGTTAATAACTAAAGATACTTACCTTTCAAAGAGTGATGTTCTCGGAGTTTTTTCTCAAATCATAAATGCTTGATTTTCAAACATTGTAATCTTCCTTCGAGAAGACTCCAATCTTCTCTGGAGAAGACTCCAATGTTCTCAAAAGAGGATTGGAGTCTTCTCCGAACACCTCTTTAAAAGTCTTTTAATAACGATGGAATGTGTTTTTTTAGTGTATGAATAGTAATAAAAAAATATCAAAGTTTTAAGGCAACTTCTAAAAATTCCACGTTCTAGGAAATTGAATTGATTACAGAAAGAACTTTTGCGTGCTTTGCGTTTTTAGAAGTTGCCTTAAAGCAATTTTTAGAACTTGGAACTATTAGAAGTTACCAATATAGCCTTCCTTGAATTTATCTTCTTGACAAAGGAGATCCGCTTCGCCAAAAAAATAAATTTCGACTTCGCGGCGAAGGTTTATAAAATTGTCAGAGGTGTGCAATACGTTTCTCATATCGTCTTGGGCATAACATTTTCGGAAATAATTTTTTAATTTATTTGTTTCGTTGATGGTATAATTTTCGCCGATATATGGCGATTTAAGTATGTAGCCTCTGCTAAAGCCCGATGCCATGTATGTACATAATTCGGCAAAGAAATCTTTGTCGCGATGCATTATATACAGATCTTCGGCTTCGATATATGAGAGTTCTTTTTGCGTTTGCTTCACTACCTTGTATCCGGCATTGCAAAATGCCTCAAGTATTATATGCGAACGTTTTAAAAAGCCGGGCTTCACTATCAAAAATGTATCGTAATATTGCGGTATATGGTGTATCCACTGCATTTCGTCGTTATGTTGTGTTTTCATAGGGCAGTTTATTTTGTGATTTTCATCTACCCATAAAACATATAAAATCTTATCTTGTTTATGTGGGCAAAAATGCTTTAGACTACACTATATCCAAATGTACCCCCAAAAGCATAACCGAAACGGTTGCAGTTTGCAAACCTCTGCAACAAATCATCTGCAAGCACCGGCAACGGAGTTTATTCGGTTTTCTTTATCTCCAATATTTCCAAGTCTTTAGGTGTTTTGTCATCTATCACAAAACGCACCAAAGTGCATACCTTATGAAATCCTTGTCGGCCGGCGGCACCGGGATTGATATGCAAAAGATTATATTTTCTGTCGGGCATTACCTTAAGTATATGCGAATGTCCCGAAACGAAGATATCGGGTCGCTGCTCCTCTATAAGTGGCAGTATGCGCTTTTCGTATCGGCCGGGATAACCGCCTATGTGGGTCATAAGAATTTTTGCACTTTCACAAAAGAAAAGCTGATTTTCGGAAGTTTCGTATCTCACATCCCATCCGTCCATATTGCCATACACGGCACGCAACGGTTTAAAAGCCTGCAATTCGGTAAGCACATCCGCGTTGCCTACATCGCCGGCATGCCATATTTCATCGCAATCTTTAAAGAATTCATACACCTGATTGGGCACTATTCCATGCGTATCTGAAAGTATTCCTATTCGTTTCATTATTTTTCGTATTTTTGCATTTCGGTTTGCAAAGGTACACATTTTTATTGTACATTCAAAATCAGATACAAAAATAATTAAGACATATATCATAAACAAGCAAAATGCAAAAGAACAATATACTTACTTACACACTGTTGGTACTTACTGCAGTATTTTGGGGAGGTTCGTTTGTACTTACAAAAGAAATATTTTTAAGTGCCCCGACCATTACACCTTCCATAATAGTAACGCTTCGTTTGGTAGTGGCATCGATAGTGTTTGTGCCCTTTTTGCTTATCACCAATCGATGGCAGAAAATCCAACGCGCCGATATAAAATACTTCTTTATACTGGCATTCCTCGAGCCTTTTACCTACTTTCTTTGCGAAAACAATGGCATAAAACTTGTGCCGGGAGGCATATCGTCGATAATAATAGCCACTATTCCGGTATTTGTTCCTTTCGGACTATACTTTGCCTACCACGAAAAGCTCCATAGGATAAATATAATCGGCGTTATACTCTCGCTTATAGGCATTGCCGTAATGATATCCGGCGACGGCTTGAGCGGCGATATAAGCATGAAAGGCATATTACTGCTGTTCGGGGCAGTGGTTATAGCGGTACTGTACACAATAGTGCTGATAAAAGTGGTGAAACGTTACCATCCGTTTACCATAACGGTGTATATGAACCTGATAGGGTTGTTATACTTTGTGCCCACAATGCTTATATTCGATTTACCCAACCTGATGGACGTAACCTTTACGGCAAAAATATTGGGTATGGTAACCTGCCTGGGTATCGTTTGCTCTACCCTATCGTATGTATTTTTCAACTATGGCATTATAAAGGTTGGAGCATCGCGTGCAAGCGTATTCAACAATTCCATTCCGGTATTTACACTGATATTTGCCGCCTTGCTCGGCCAAGAAAGCATCACCATAACCAAGGTATTGGGTATGGCCATAGCAATATGCGGTGTGGTAATAGCACAACTAAAGCCGAAAACAAAACAATAAATTACTCCTCAACCAGGTAGTTTAGCATACACTTCATTGTATGGCGTTGTCCTTTTATGCGGAACTCCAATGGTACTGCCACTTGCGAGCCTGTGGCTATATTGCGAGTATCGATGGATAGATGCAAAAGAAAATTATAACCCTCGACTTGTTCCGACATCAAGTCGACCTTGATATTAGAAGCATCGGCGGTGGCAAAATCCAATTCGCAAACCTTATCGAACCTCAACACGAATGCCAATACCACATCGTTGACAGTATCTTTTTTCATTGCTCCAATAAAGAAGTTCAACGAATTGTCGGGGGCAAACAAGCTGTCGGTTGTGGCGTCAAAATAAAGATAATCCAATATTTCTATTTTACGTTCCAATGCGGCATCAACGCCATAGACCGACCGTCGTACATCATTAACATTGCCGCTAACATTCTTCATGGCCTTAGAACTGCCAAAAGGCACCTCCTCGATAATCAGATTGTCGCTCTCCAATCCTTTTATCATTATAGACGAAGAATCCATATATTGCAACTGATTTACAAACGACGATATTCTACGTTGCGACAAAATATAATTATACTCTCCGGTATGCAACGGACTTGCATAACCCTTTATAACCAACTTTACCTTGCTGCCTATCTTCAAATCAGACTGCAACACATCTATAAACGACTTTAGACTACTGTGGTTAGACACTACACTGTCGGCAAAAAAATCCATCACTCGCTTTACCTCGGCCGAATCGCCGGCAGCACTATGTACTGCTATATAATCGTCTTGCTTGGCGATGTAGCTTTTGTATGTATCGCTATAGGTAAGCGTTGTTTTGGGCGATATAGATTTTGGGTCGGGCTCGTCATTGTGAAAATAGAGCGATATGGGTATAAGCATACGAGCCTGTTGTTGTAAAGAAATATTAATAGGCACAAACCTTATATTTTTTTTATTCTTCTCGCAAGGGCATACGGTATCCACCTTTATCTGCCATTTATAAATATCGTTGCAACAAGTGTTGCCCGGAGTAAAAAACGACCCCTCTCGATTCGAAGTAAGAAATCCCATTGTGGTATCGGAGTTGGCAGCATAAAAATACAAATCGTTGGCAGACGTATTTATCGGTCGTCCCATGTTTTTGGGTTGGCTCCATTGGTCGCGACCTCCTTTCGAAACAAAAATATCATAGCCGCCATAACCATGATGCCAATCCGAACTAAAGTATAATGAATTTGTTTTGTTTGAATAATATGGCGTTATTTCGTTGCCCACACTGTTGATTGGCTTACCCAAATTAACGCTCTTGCCTATATAGTTGCTGTCTATTACCACATACCATATATCCATTCCCCCACTTCCTCCAGGTCGGTTAGAAACATAGTACAACAACATTTTTTCATCGGTATACCCTATGGTAGGCTGGGTAGAAGTATATCCCGGAAGATTGACATCCGAACCTACTTTTTCGGGCTGTGTCCATTTCTTATTAACGCGTTTGGACATATATATCCCACACATATTACCACCACTCACATGGTCGGCATCACAAAAGGTAAAAAATATGGTTTGCGAGGCTGAATCGTAAGCCACATTGCCCGAATTTTTCTTAATGTTATTCAACCCCCATTCGTTTAGTGCAGCCTTCGACAACTTACCGTTTTTAAGATACCTTGTTTGGTATACCTGAGTAATGATATAATCCGAAAACATCGCATTTTTCGACTCAGACTCCGTTACAGGTGTGGTGCGAGAAAACAATATAACGGAATCAACATACATGGCACCCGATTCGTTAAGCTTTGTATTTACCTGTTTGCCAAAATTATCCACCTCATATCGCAACACTGTGGTACTATCTTTATCCAACGCTATAGCCCATTTGCTCGATTCTAATTCCTGAACAGCTTGTTGCTCGAAAGTCAATGACTTAAATTTTCGTTGATTTATATAGATATTGTAGTATACCATAGCCGAATCATAGTTGCCATCATACCTATACATTTTGGCCAAATAATACATTGCATCAGGATATGCTGAAGTACCACCTGTAGTTTCTTTAAGCATAGTATAGTAAACTATGGCCTGCTTATACTCGTTGCTCAATCGTGCTGATTCGCCGGCTTTATACATAACATCAACATTGGATTTATTCTGCTTGAGAACCTTTTTGTAATAGTCCAATGCTTCGCTATATAACCCCTCAGCAAAAGCAATATCACCTTTATTGAGATACACACCCTGTGCATGCAACACGCCCGACAGCAGTAAGAAACACAGCGCTAAAAGCAACTTCTTATATATAGCATCCATAATCGACATATCAACTACATTCTATAAAAAAGTTGGACAAGTTATAGTATTTCCTTTCTTTTGCCTATGCTCTTTCAATCTATATAACAAGGCTATTTCGAAACCACCCACACCATTGCTGGCAGGCTTAAGGTCGGAGAAATTATAGTCGTAGGCGGCTCCAAACACAAACGAATCAAACTCCAAGGTAAAACTAAATACCACTGCATCCGTTTGACGCATATAAACACCCGCCGAACAATTGACATCGTATTTATAACTTTGGTAACAATACCATTTGATATCGGTTCCATACAACAATTCGTGGTATTTGTGTTGGAAACGATACATCACAACAGGCAAAAAAGAAAAGAACTCGGCAAACCTCACTTCCATACGTGTATAGGCATTAAAATTGGGATGCAGATAAGACTCGTCGAGATTCATATATGAAATATTTGGCTTATTAAGATGTTTTGCCGAGACACCCACCTTTATCGTAAATACATCTATAGGATTATAAAACCATGCCGCACCTATACCCAAATCGAGATACCTGCTTTTTTGCACATTAAAGGTCTCTGCTTGGTCGGGCAATATTGCCATGTGCGGATCAAACGATTGTTGGCCAAAGCCCACCGACAAACCTGCCGAAACGAAATGATTATTAGCTTTGTTCAAGCCTTTAAAATACGAAAAAATTACATCAGCCTGTGTTGTCCCATAATTCAAACTTCCGGCTTCATCACGAGTTATGGCCATACCCACATTTATACCATCACCAAAATATCTCCTACGATAAGCATTCCATTCGGCCGTAAAGGCAAATGTTTCGTAAGGCTCACTCACCGATTGCCATTGGTTACGATATATAGCGCCAAACCTTCCCTTGCCCTCAAAAAAGCCCGAATAGGCAGGATTTAGCAACACCGGATTGATGTCTATTTGCGAAAAATGAATATCTTGCCCCAATCCCTGTTTGATAAGAGCAAGCAAAAACACACAATATATAACTATTTTTCTTTTCATCATTACTTCGCAAAACACGGCACAAATATACAACTTTTTTTTCAATAATAAGTACTATTTATCCGATAAAGAATTCTAACATTGAATTACAACAATTTACAAAGGCAAATATTCTTTATCAATGGATATATTTATGCTTTTTAAAACACTATATTTGGCATTCTGAACAAATAATTTACATAGTTATGCAGAATATTATCTCAACAAAATATACAAAAAATGGCTTCCTATATTATCAAGAATATAGGAAGCCATTTACATAAATACGATTTAAATCCCATTAGGCTTTTGCCAACGGAGTAATGGTATTATATTTATCGCTATTCTCGTTTATATTATCAGGAATGCGACCAAATACTTCTTCGTATTTTTCTACATTATCGGCCAAAGCATTCAACAAACGTTTGGCATGAAAAGGAGTAAGTATAGCTCTTGTTCTAACCATAGGTTTTTGCAATCCCGGCAACATTTGTAAGAAATCTACTACAAACTCTGTTCCCGAATGCGAAATTACCGCCAAATTAGAGTATACACCCTCTGCTACATTAGGATCAATTTCTATGTCCAATTTATTTTCTCTTTGTTCGTTCATAATTATTTGTATTTATAAAGTTCATTCTATTATATAAAAAATAATCGGGCAAAATAAAACGTTTTATCTCTAATGCCCGATTATTTTTATCTTATTTGTTATATACCACTATCTATTCGAACGTCTTGAATTTCCCGTGGTATGGGCATTTTCCATTTCTTGTTTATCGGCTACTATTATTCCGCGATATTCGGGCAAACCGGTACCGGCAGGTATCAAGTGACCAACGATAACGTTTTCTTTCATGCCTTGCAAATAGTCCACCTTAGCATTGATAGCAGCATCTGTAAGCACCTTGGTTGTTTCTTGGAACGAAGCTGCCGATATAAAGCTCTTGGTTTGAAGCGAAGCACGAGTGATACCTTGCAATATTTGTCGTGCTGTGGCCGGTTTAGCATCACGAGCAGTGATACCTTGTTTATCTCTGCGTTTCAACAACGAGTTTTCATCTCTAAGTTTACGTGCCGAAATAATTTGACCGTTTTCGCAATCTTCCGAATCACCTTTATCTTCTATCACCTTCATGCCAAAGATAGAATCATTTACTTCGTTAAAGTCTATCTTATTAACCAATTCACCTTCAAGGAATTTAGTATCGCCCGGATCATCAATTTCTACTTTACGCATCATTTGGCGAACGATAACTTCAAAGTGTTTATCATTAATTTTTACACCTTGTAAGCGGTATACTTCTTGTACTTCGTTTACGATATACTCTTGAACTTTCATAGGTCCTTTTACTGCCAAAATATCAGCAGGAGTTATCGAACCTTCACACAAAGGAGTACCGGCTTTTACGTAGTCGTTATCTTGAGCCAATATCTGCTTCGATGTAGATATCAAATAATTGCGTTTTTCGCCTGTTTTAGATGTAATTGTTATCTCACGGTTGTTACGGTTCAACTTCTTGGCTATGGATACTATACCGTCTATTTCGGCTACTACAGCAGGATCGGAAGGGTTACGAGCTTCGAACAACTCAGTGATACGAGGCAAACCTCCGGTGATATCGCCTACCTTACCAAACGAACGTGGTATCTTAACCATGATGTCACCCGCTTTAAGACGTACACCTTCTTCAACCATAATGTGTGAATGTACAGGTAAGTCGTATACTTTAAGCACTTCGCCATCATCATTCTTAATCATGATAGTCGGGTTCTTGGTCTTTTGGCGAGATTCGATAACAACCTTTTCTGTCAAACCTGTTTGTTCGTCCGATTCTACACGATAAGTAATATTTTCTACTACATTTTCGAACGATACATAACCATCAACCTCACTTAATATAACGGCATTGTAAGCATCCCAATCCGCGATAAGATCTCCCGGATTAACTATATCGCCACTATGTTTGTACAATTTAGATCCATAAGGTATCAAAGCCGATGCAAGAGTAACATCTTTGTGTTCGTCTACAATTCTCATTTCAGCCGAACGACCTGTTACCACATCATATTCTTCGCCGGTGCTGCTCACATATGGTACGAAACGTAATTCATCGATTTCGAGACGACCGGTGTATTTAGCTTCAATTTTAGAGTTTGTACCAACGTTACCACCCGCAACACCACCGACGTGGAAAGTACGCAATGTCAACTGAGTACCCGGTTCACCGATAGACTGAGCGGCTATTACACCTACAGCTTCACCTTTTTGAACCATCTTGCCGGTTGCTAAATTACGACCATAACATCTAGCACATACACCTTGTTTAGATTCGCAAGTAAGTACCGAACGTATTTCTACTTCTTCGATAGGCGATTTTTCTATCTTATCGCATATTTCTTCGGTAAGTTCTTCGCCGGCCAATGCTATAAGTTCGCCGGTCTGTGGATGATAAATATCATGTACCGAAGTACGACCCAATATACGTTCGCCCAACGATTGAACGATTTCTTCGTTTTTCTTTAATGCTGTTGTAGGCAATCCACGAAGTGTTCCACAATCTTCGTCAGAGATGATAACATCATGAGCCACGTCAACCAAACGACGAGTTAAGTAACCGGCATCCGCGGTTTTCATAGCGGTATCCGCCAAACCCTTACGAGCACCGTGAGTAGAAATAAAGTATTCCAATACCGACAAGCCTTCTTTGAAGTTCGAAATAATCGGGTTTTCGATAATTTCGTTACCGGTAGCACCGGCTTTTTGTGGTTTCGCCATAAGACCACGCATACCCGACAACTGACGAATCTGTTCTTTAGATCCACGAGCTCCGGAATCCAACATCATGTATACAGAGTTGAAACCTTGGTTGTCGGACGACAAACGTTTCATCACTGTTTCGGTCAATTTGGCATTAGTATCAGTCCAAATATCGATAACTTGATTATAACGTTCGTTGTTTGTAATCAAACCCATCGAATAGTTAGTGATAACTTCTTCTACTTCAGCATTGGCTTGAGCTATCAACTCTTCCTTGATAGGAGGAATAATAACGTCGCTCAAGTTAAACGACAAACCTCCACGGAATGCCATCTTGTAACCCATATCCTTAATATCATCAAGGAATTTGGCAGTGGCAGCATTGCCACATATCTTGTATATATTTCCTATGATATCACGAAGTGATTTTTTACCCAACACTTCGTTGATATAACCATATTCTTTAGGAACTACTCGGTTGAACAAAATACGACCGATGGTAGTATCTATCTTTTCTACTTTTCCTTTATTCAGAATTCTTACATTCACACAAGCGTGAAGAGCCACTCTCTTTTCGTTGTAAGCAATTATAGCTTCTTCTTCTGAATAAAATCTCATACCTTCGCCCAATACAGGGTTGCCCGGCTCGCTCTTGCGAGGTTTGGTCATATAATACAATCCCAATACCATGTCTTGCGATGGTACAGTGATAGGAGTACCATTGGCAGGATTCAAAATATTATGCGATGCCAACATCAACATCTGAGCTTCCATAACGGCAGCATTACCAAGCGGAACGTGTACCGCCATTTGGTCACCATCAAAGTCCGCGTTAAACGCAGTACATACCAATGGGTGCAAACGGATAGCTTTACCTTCGATGATTTTTGGTTGGAAAGCTTGAATACCCAAACGGTGCAATGTAGGAGCACGATTCAACAAGATTGGGTGTCCTTTCAATATATTTTCCAATATTTCCCAAACCACAGGCTCTTTTCTATCCACCATTCGTTTAGCCGATTTTACTGTTTTCACGATACCACGTTCCAACATTTTTCTTATAACAAATGGTTTGAAAAGTTCCGATGCCATATCTTTTGGCAAACCACATTCGTGTAGCTTCAATTCGGGACCTACAACGATAACCGAACGACCGGAGTAATCAACACGTTTACCCAACAAATTTTGACGGAAACGACCTTGTTTCCCTTTCAAACTATCGGACAAAGATTTAAGGGCTCTGTTTGATTCTGTTTTTACCGAACTTACCTTTCTCGAGTTGTCTAACAACGAATCCACCGATTCTTGCAACATACGTTTTTCGTTACGCATAATTACTTCCGGTGCTTTGATTTCCACCAATCTCTTCAAACGATTGTTGCGGATAATCACTCTACGATAAAGTTCATTCAAGTCCGATGTAGCAAAACGTCCACCATCCAATGGTACCAACGGACGCAATTCGGGAGGTGTAACAGGCAACACATTTAATATCATCCATTCAGGACGATTTTCCATGCGAGTTTGAGCTTCACGGAACGATTCAACAATATTCAAACGTTTTAGAGCATCTTGTTTTCTTTGGTTCGAAGTTTCTTTACTAGCTTTATCTCTAAGTTCGTAAGAAATTTTGTCCAAATCCAAATTCTTTAACAATATCTCCAAAGCTTCAGCACCCATCTTGGCGATAAACTTATTAGGATCGTTATCGTCTAATTGATAATTACCCTCGGGTAAAGAGTCTATAATATTATAGTATTCCTCTTCGGTAAGCAAATCCAAACGTTTTACAGGATTTTCTAAGTTGGCAGCAAGACCGGGTTGGATAACAACATATTTTTCATAGTATATTACTTGTTCCAATTTCTTACTTGGAATATCAAGCAATGTTCCTATCTTGTTAGGTATCGAACGGAAAAACCATATATGAGCCACAGGAACCACTAACGAAATATGACCCATTCTTTCACGACGAACCTTCTTTTCTGTAACTTCTACACCACAACGGTCGCAAACAATACCTTTGTAACGTATACGCTTATATTTACCGCAATGACATTCCCAATCTCTTACCGGTCCGAATATTCTTTCGCAAAACAAACCATCTCTTTCAGGCTTGTAGGTACGGTAATTTATTGTTTCGGGTTTTGTAACTTCCCCCATCGATCGTTCCAAGATCGATTCGGGAGAAGCCAAACTTATCGTCATCGACGAAAAATCATTTTTTATCTGTATATCTTTTCTAAAAGCCATAATCCTTACTTGTTAAATATTGAATTAAAATGTGTATACGCTATAGGTTTATTTAAAAGTTACTTCCAAACCTAAACCACGTAATTCGTGTATCAATACATTGAATGATTCAGGAATACCCGGTGTTGGCATATTATCACCTTTAACTATCGACTCATAAGTCTTAGCACGACCTACAACATCATCCGATTTCACTGTCAATATTTCTTGTAATATATTAGATGCACCGAAAGCTTCTATAGCCCATACCTCCATTTCTCCGAAACGTTGACCACCAAATTGTGCCTTACCACCCAATGGTTGTTGAGTTATCAACGAATACGGACCTATCGAACGAGCGTGCATTTTGTCATCAATCATGTGGTGCAATTTAAGCATGTAAATATAACCCACTGTAGCCGGTTGGTCAAAACGTTCACCTGTTTCGCCATCATACAAATATGTTCTACCATTTTCGGGCAATCCGGCTTCTCTCATGTACTCATTTATCTGATCCAACGAAGCACCATCAAAAATAGGAGTTTGGAATCTCTTGTTTAGTTTTTTACCTGCCCAACCCAAAACAGTTTCATATATCTGTCCCAAGTTCATACGAGAAGGCACACCAAGCGGGTTCAAAACTATATCCACAGGAGTACCGTCAGCCAAGAACGGCATATCTTCGGCACGAACAATCTTCGAAACAATACCCTTGTTACCATGTCGACCTGCCATTTTATCTCCGATACGCAACTTACGTTTGTTGGCCAAATAAACTTTTGCCATTTGAACAATTCCGCTTGGCAAATCGTCACCAACAGTTTCCGAAAATTTGTTGCGAGTATAACGTCCCAATATTTCGCGATCCTTGATATTGTAATTGTTCAACAATTCCTTTATCAATTCGTTGGTTTCAGGATCTGTAGTCCATTTGTTAGGACTTATTATAGTATAGTCTATCGCTTTCAATATCTTTTGAGTAAATTTCACCTTCTTGGGAACAACCTCAAGTTTATAGTTGGTATATACTCCATTCGACACCTTGCCGTTCAATATTATCAACAAGCGATCTACCAATTTATCTTTCAATTCTTCAGCTTCACAAGCCAAAGCTCTATCCAATTCTGCAATAATATCCTTATCTCTTGCACGAGCTTTTCTGTCCTTAATCATACGGGTAAATAGTCGTTTACCAACTACCACACCTTGTACTGATGGAGGTACTTTCAAAGATGCATCCTTCACATCACCGGCTTTATCGCCAAATATAGCTCTCAAAAGTTTTTCTTCAGGTGTTGGATCCGATTCTCCCTTAGGAGTAATCTTTCCTATAAGGATATCACCTTCTTTAACTTCGGCACCTACTCTTATTATACCATTTTCATCCAAATCCTTAGTAGCATCGGTGCTTACATTTGGAATATCTCTGGTTAATTCTTCTACACCTCTCTTGGTTTCGCGTACTTCGAGAGTGAATTCTTCTACGTGTACCGAAGTGAAAATATCTTCTCTAACTACTTTTTCCGAAATAACTATAGCATCCTCATAGTTATAACCTTTCCATGGCATAAATGCCACCATCAAGTTTCTACCTAGTGCCAATTCTCCATTTTGAGTAGCATAACCTTCGCACAATACTTGTCCTTTTTTAACCTTTTCGCCTTTTCTAACGATAGGACGTAAATTAACGGCAGTACTATGATTAGTTCTTTGATATTTCGTCAAATTATATACTTTAATGTCTTCGTCGAAACTTACCAAACGATCTCTCTCGTCTCTGGTATGACGAATCACTATCTTTGTTGCATCAACAGCTTCAACAACACCATCACCCAAAGCATTCAACAACACTCTCGAGTCTTCTGCCACCGATTTTTCCATACCGGTACCAACGATAGGAATTTCGGGGTTAAGCAATGGTACAGCCTGACGCATCATGTTCGAACCCATCAATGCACGGTTAGCATCATCGTGTTCAAGGAACGGAATCAACGATGCTGCAATAGATGCAATCTGGTTCGAAGCAACGTCCATCAAATCCACGCTGCTTGGTTCCACTATTGGGAAATCGGCCAAATTACGAGCTTTTACCTTGTCGGTAGTAATGGTACCATCACTATTTTGCAAAGTATTAGCTTGAGCCACTATATGGTTTTCCTCTTCTTCGGCAGTAAAATATATAGGTTCTTCCGATACCTGTACTTTACCTTCAACAACCCTCTGATAAGGAGTTTCGATAAATCCTAAATGATTAATACGAGCATGTACACACAACGACGATATCAATCCGATATTAGGACCTTCCGGAGTTTCGATTGTACACAAACGACCATAGTGAGTATAGTGAACGTCACGTACCTCAAAACCTGCTCTATCTCTCGACAAACCTCCCGGACCTAAAGCCGAAATACGACGCTTATGTGTAATCTCAGCCAATGGATTGGTTTGATCCATAAACTGAGACAATTGGTTAGTTCCAAAAAACGAATTGATAACCGATGAAAGTGTTTTTGCATTTATCAAATCGGTAGGTTGAAATACTTCATTGTCGCGAACATTCATACGTTCTCTTATTGTTCTTGACATACGAGCCAAACCTACTCCAAATTGAGCCGACAATTGTTCTCCCACAGTTCTTACACGACGATTGCTCAAGTGATCTATATCATCAACTTCAGCCTTCGAATTTATCAACTCAATCAAATATTTTATAATAGAAGTTATATCTTCTTTGGTCAACACACGAACATCAGAAGGTACAGTCAAATTCAACTTGGTGTTGATTCTATAACGACCTACCTCACCCAAATCGTAACGTTTATCCGAGAAGAATAATTTTTCTATAATACCACGAGCAGTTTCTTCGTCTGGTGGTTCAGCACTTCTCAACTGACGATAAATGTATTCAACAGCTTCCTTGGCATTATTTGCTGTATCCTTTTGTAGCGTGTTGAAAATAACTGAATAGTCCAACGAGTCATCTTTTTCGGTATGAACCAATATAGTTTTTACATCTAGTTCAAGAATTTTTTCGATATGCTCTTCGGTCAACTCTACAGCTCTTTCGATAATTACCTCTGTACGTTCCATCGAAACAACTTCACCTGTATCTTCATCTACGAAATCTTCGATCCACGATTCAACAACACGAGCAGCCAACTTACGACCTATCACTCTTTTCAAATTGGCACGAGACACCTTCACCTCTTCGGCAAGATTAAATATGTCCAATATCTCTTTATCAGTTTCGAAACCGATAGCTCTTAAAAGAGTTGTAATAGGTAATTTCTTCTTACGATCGATGTATGCATACATCACATTGTTTATGTCGGTGGTGAATTCCATCCACGAACCCTTAAAAGGAATGATACGAGCCGAATAAAGCTGAGTACCATTTGAGTGGAACGATGTTCCGAAGAAAACTCCCGGCGAACGATGTAATTGCGACACAACAACACGTTCGGCACCATTTATAACAAAGGTAGCCTTAGGAGTCATATAAGGAATCATACCTAAATAAACATCCTGTACTATTGTTTTAAACTCTTCATGTTCTGTATCGGTACAATACAACTTAAGCTTAGCCTTCAAAGGAACGCTATATGTCAAACCTCTCTCAACACATTCTTCGATAGTGTAGCGAGGAGGATCAATAAAATAATCAAGAAATTCTAATACGAAATTATTTCGTGCATCTGAGATTGGGAAGTTCTCATTAAAAACTTTGTATAATCCTTCGTTTATACGATTGTCAGGATTTGTTTCTATTTGAAAAAAATCTCTAAAAGATTTCAATTGAATATCCAAGAAATCGGGATAGTCAAATTTGCGAACAGATGCAAAATTTACTACTGTGGGGTTATTATTTGCCAAGGTTATTATCTTTTAAGGTTTTAAGAAACTACAAACTAAATTAAATAGCAATAAGGAATAGGCTATCCGAAACACGTCGGAAGCCCTATTCCTTAATGCATACAAACAACTATATGTTATTTGATTTCTACTTCTGCACCAGCTTCTTCCAAAGATTTTTTCAAAGCTTCAGCTTCGTCTTTAGAAACGCCTTCTTTTACTGGCTTAGGAGCAGCGTCAACTAATTCTTTAGCTTCTTTCAAACCTAAACTAGCCAAGTCTTTTACTAATTTTACTACAGCTAATTTTTGAGCACCTGCAGATTTCAAAATAACATCAAAAGATGTTTTTTCCTCTTCAGCAGCACCAGCAGCAGCTGGAGCAGCAGCAACTGCAACAGCAGCAGCAGCAGGTTCGATACCATATTCTTCTTTTAATACGTCAGCTAATTCTTTTACTTCTTTAACTGTAAGGTTTACTAATTGTTCAGCAAGAGCTTTAATATCTGCCATGATTTTATTGTTTTTTTATGTTTTACAATTTATTTTACTTTACTTGATGTTTTATACATCTATTATTCGGGTTTTTCCGATAAAGTTTTAAGAACACCTGATAATGTGTTTCCTCCTGATTGCAATGCAGAAACAACATTTTTGATTGGCGATTGAAGTAGAGCCACCACATCGGCGATAAGTTCGTTTTTGGATTTGATATTTACCAAAGTTTCCAAATTTTCGTCACCAACATAGAATGCTTCTTCTACGTATGCACCTTTCAAAAGAGGTTTCGCTGCTGAAGCTCTAAACTCTTTTATAAGTTTAGCAGGAGCATTATTGGAGTTCGAAAGCATTATCGCAGTTTCGCCTTTTATAACAGGGAACAATTCAGAATAATCGATACCTGTCTTTTCCAATGCTTTTATAAGCAAAGTGTTCTTAACGACAACTAATTTCACTTCTCTACGAAAAGCCAAACGACGCAATTTGCTTGTTAGTACCGAGTCCAAACCTCCTATATCAGCGATATACAAATGAGGATAGCTCGAAACTTGTTCGTATAGAGAGTCTATTAGTTGGGCTTTCTGTTCTTTTCTCATAATGTCTTCGAAAATTTACTTTTTACTGTTTATAAGCTAACTGATTTAGTATCTACTTTTATACCAGGACTCATTGTGCTAGAGATATAAATACTCTTCAAATAAGTACCTTTAGCAGCAGATGGTTTCAACTTAATTATCGCTTGCAATACTTCACGAGCATTTTCTACTATTTTAGCATTGTCGAACGATGTTTTAGCTACTGCTGTGTGAATGATACCAAATTTGTCAACTTTGAAGTCAATCTTACCTGCTTTAGCTTCTTGTACGGCTTTACCGACTTCCATAGTAACAGTACCTGTTTTGGGATTAGGCATCAAACCTCTTGGTCCTAATATTTTTCCTAATGCACCAACTTTAGGCATTACACTTGGCATGGTAATAATAACATCTACATCCGTCCAACCGCCTTTTATCTTAGCGATATAATCATCTAAGCCATAATAATCAGCTCCGGCAGCTTTAGCTTCTTCTTCTTTATCAGGAGTACACAATACCAATACTCTTACAGTTTTTCCTGTTCCGTGAGGCAATGTAACACTACCGCGTACCATTTGGTTGGCTTTACGAGGGTCAACACCCAAGCGTACATCGATATCAACCGAAGCATCAAACTTTGTATAAGTAATGTCTTTTACAACCGATACAGCTTCTTCTAAAGAATAAACTTTAGTTTTGTCGAATTTTGCTAAAGCAATTTTTTGTTTTTTAGATAGTTTTGCCATGTTGTTTTTTTACTTTAATTTATTTAGCGAAAGGATTTTCACCCGTAACGGTGATACCCATACTTCTTGCAGTACCAGCAACCATGCTGACAGCTGATTCAATAGTGAAACAGTTTAAGTCAGGCATTTTTACTTCCGCAATTTGACGTACCTGTTCCCAAGTTACCGAAGCGACTTTGTTTCTGTTAGGTTCAGCCGAACCGCTCTTCAATTTTGCAGCTTCTTTCAATTGGATTGCAACAGGAGTAGTCTTTATTACAAAATCAAATGATTTATCTTTGTAAACAGTGATGATAACAGGAGTTATTTTTCCTGCCATATCTTGTGTACGTGCATTAAACTGCTTACAAAACTCCATGATATTAACACCCTTAGCACCTAATGCCGGTCCTACCGGAGGTGAAGGATTGGCTGCACCACCTTTGATTTGTAATTTTATCAATCCTGCAACTTCTTTTGCCATTTTTGATTAATACTAATTAATTTGTATAATACGATTGATTAATTTTGACAACCACTATTCCTTTTCTACTTGTCCGAAATTTAATTCCAAAGGAGTCTTACGGCCGAAGATCTTAACCATTACAGTCATTTTCTTCTTTTCGTTGTTTACTTCTTCTACAATCCCACTGAAACTATTGAAAGGACCATCGATAACCTTTACCGATTCGCCTACAATAAAAGGATCGCTCATTCCTTCACCGGTTTCGGACATCTCGTCGATATTACCTAACAAACGATTAACCTCAGCCTGACGCATAGGAACGGGACTTCCATCTCGTTCACGTATAAAATCAATAACATTAGGAATGTTTTGAATGATATGAATCATTTCACCTACCAAAGCAGCTTCTATCATAACGTATCCCGGAAAGTAATTTCTTTCCTTTATAACCTTTTTACCATTACGAATAGAATAAACCTTTTCGGTAGGAACCAATACTTGCGAAACATACTCTTGTAGACCTAATTTCGAAACTTCGTTCAAAATATACTCTTTAGCCTTATTTTCTTTTCCGCTAATGGCTTTCAATACATACCATTTCTTCACTAATTCACTCATGCCCTTGACTTGAAAATTTATAGTAATTATCTATACTTGAACATCAAAACAGTAGTTTTTACCTTATTACCTCAATAAACGTATGTTTATCGATATTGGGAAGCAAGATAACAAAGCATTTCATATTGCAGAAATCCTACTATTTGAATATTTCATAAAAGTATCCTAAGATGCCTTTCCATTCCATATTTTGTGCTCCAAAAACAAAATCCATTAGGAACACTATAATAGCAAAAATCAAGGAGGCTACAGCAACTACTATAGCACTGCTTTGCAACTCTTGCATTGTTGGCCACGACACTTTGTTTACTAACTCATCGTAGCTCGATTTTATGTAATTACTTACTCTTGACATCGTTATTATTTTTATTTGCAGGGGCAGAGAGATTCGAACTCCCATCAATGGTTTTGGAGACCACTATTCTGCCCTTAAACTATGCCCCTGTAATAGGCAGGATATTTCACCTGCCTAAATAATATCTCAATAATTCAGATTATTCGATAATTTTAGTTACCTGACCCGAACCTACTGTTCTACCACCTTCACGGATAGCGAAACGCAAGTTTTCGTTCAAAGCGATTTCCGAAATCAACTCAACATTGATTGTTAAGTTATCACCAGGCATTACCATTTCGCGTCCTTCTGGTAAAGTAATTTCACCTGTTACGTCAGTAGTTCTGAAGTAGAATTGAGGACGATATCTGTTTCCAAATGGAGTGTGACGACCACCTTCTTCTTTCTTCAATACGTAAACTGTAGCTTCGAATTTTTTGTGAGGATGAACCGAACCTGGTTTAGCGATAACCATACCACGACGGATTTCATCTTTATCGATACCACGAAGCAATAGACCTACGTTATCTCCAGCTTCACCTGTATCAAGGATTTTACGGAACATTTCAACACCGGTAACAACTGATTTCAATTTTTCAGCACCCATACCAATGATATCAACAGGATCAGAAGTGTGGATAACACCTGTTTCGATACGTCCTGTAGCAACGGTACCACGACCAGTAATTGAGAATACGTCTTCGATAGGCATCAAGAAATCTTTATCGATATCACGTGGAGGAAGTGGAATCCATGTATCAACAGCGTCCATCAAATCTTCTACGTTTTTAATACCGCTAGCTTCTCCATTCAAACCAGCCAAAGCCGATCCACGAATAACAGGAGTGTTGTCACCATCATATTCGTAAGAAGAAAGCAAATCACGAACTTCCATTTCTACAAGGTCTAACAATTCAGGATCGTCAACCAAGTCACATTTGTTCATGAAAACAACAATTCTTGGAACACCTACCTGGCGAGCCAAAAGGATGTGTTCACGAGTTTGAGGCATAGGACCATCAGTTGCAGCAACAACTAAGATAGCACCGTCCATTTGAGCAGCACCAGTCACCATGTTTTTAACGTAGTCAGCGTGACCAGGACAGTCAACGTGAGCGTAGTGACGGTTTTCAGTTTGATATTCAACGTGAGCTGTATTAATAGTAATACCTCTTTCTTTTTCTTCTGGAGCACAG
>JAFZFU010000091.1 GCA_017555745.1 Bacteroidales bacterium | reverse complement strand
TTTTAAACTTGCACCCTCAAAATAGTGCATTCTCACGATGTCTATTTTCTCATCGTACTTGAAATTTTCTCTTCTTTTTCTTTTGGTTTCTTTATTCATATTTTGTTGACTTTTGTGTCAACTTTTTTCAGCACAAGACACTTATAATTTGCAACCTGCATACATTGTGATTTACTATCCTCATCACCAAAACTTCCGCTGCTTAACGTGTAAAACTCCGTTGCTTGACAGCATACCTCCCCAAAGCCATTGGGGAAGTCCCCCAAACCCTCTTGGGAACCCTCCCAAACCCTTTGGGGAGGCTGCCAATCAACGATGTGATATCATTCAGATAAGGAGGCAAGAGTTGTGGCTGTAGGAATGAATTATGAATTAAATTTCACACCCTATCATCAATCAGCTCACAATAGGGTGTGTCAAGCATGATGGTATACTGTCAATCGTTGGGCGATATATCGGGTAAAAATACATCGTGAGGGAGATAAATTTTCATCGCGATGTAGATGAAATTCCCTCGTGATGAAAATCCAACTACATCGTGATGCCGTTCAATTGCCATCGTGATATGAATTTTATTTCATACTCTATAACAAATATTCCTTTGTATATCAAAATAATTCTGTATCTTTGCACTTCGAAAACTAACGAGAAATAAATGAGATCTTATGAAGAGAATATTCGGAATCGTTTTGTTGATAATATCAACATCTTGCTCAAATTCGTCGACGAACGATGTAAATAAAAGATTTGGAGAAAAATATGAACACATATACTCATATCCTTTGTCAGAAACCGATACATTGAATATCTATCAAAATAAACGATATTATAATGTTGATTGTGAATATTTTCTGATGCTTGAAATAAAACGAAGAGGCTATACAACATCTGTTAGTGGAGGTTATCTATCAGAATTTGCGGTTTTTAATGACTCAATAACAGTGCAAGATACTATTTATCCTGTTGTTTTTTGGGATAATGACACCTCATATTTTGTGCCAACCTATGTAGAAGGTTCTACTTATGGAGCTGTAAGATACTTCGTTATCTATGAAAAAAATGAAGGTTTAGGATGGGAAATATGTAAACTTCCATTCGATAGAATAGACGTTGAAGATATAGATAATGATCAAATATCTGAAATTGTAGCGTATGATTATACATATCATATAAATCCGGATAGTTGTATTTTGGACAAAACTGTTTATTCATTTCGAGATGGAATACTAAGCGTTTATGACAAAAAGTAATGATGACAAACATGAGCCGATATTTTTTCGTAAGTTTTTTTATAATAGGTTTGTTCTCTTCGTGTAAGCAACCTTTTGAGCAAGCTGTAAGCTATGGAAACGATATGTTTTCCATTCATTTGAATAAGCTGAACGATACAGTTTATGCTTTCAAACTACGAGGTGAGGTATCGAAAAAAGAACTAAAAGGTTGTGCCAAATTAATTAGAATAGATAACGAAGTGCCTGAATGTGGTTTGGTGGCAGATTATAACAATACCGATTACATATATCAATGCGACAGCACTTATAATTTCGTAACCAATTCTTTCAACATGAGTTTTGCCTTGGAAAAAGAAAGTAGAGAAAGAATGGATATGCAAATATGTAATTCAGCACAAACTGATTTTTCCGATGGTGGATATACTCTTTACCGATTAAAATGAGAAACAAGATGAGTTTACAGATAAATCATTTCCAAACAATGCTTTTGAAAAGGAAAATAGCACCGGGGTATTAAATTTATGACCTCCCGGTGTCAATCGGTTCATGATAGGATATAGTCGGCTTGGCGGTATACCATCAATTTTCAGCCAATATATATTGGTTCAACTATATATAAATGCTCTCAATTAATTTGCCTATGCCATATATCAAAATAATTTCGTAACTTTGCAATCTGAAAAACACATATAACAATGAAAAGATTTTTAACATTAATTATAACCATCCTTCAGGTATATAGCACATATAGTCAATGCTATGACTTCTTTTATACAAGGACAATAAGAGATGCTGATTTTATAAAAGAACGGGTTGATAGTATTGACGAATACATAAATGCCAATGAAGTTCCTATCGACAGTGTTTTTGCTACTGTGAATGGTGTATTCGACATTGTTTTTTTTGAACGATATGACTATGGCAATTCAATTTATGGAGGTTACATATTTTCACATCAAGCTATTATTTCAAAAGTATATCAGGGTAATATTGTAGAAAGTTATTTTGTATCTTATAATTGGGCAGAACCACCATTAAGTTATCCCATACAAATTTCTCGAACTAAAAAACCACTCGAATACATAATGGATACAAAAGATTTTGATTTTAGTTCTTTACATAAGGACGCAGTTAATCTTATACATAACGATTGTAAAATCATCATTCCCAAAGAAGTAAAAATAATTCCAAATTTCGGAATAAAAAAGGAAGACAATGAAGAATAGGAATGTTTTTTATTGGCAATAAACTTATCAACAAATGTTTGGTAGAATACAAACTATTTAGAATTATGATTAAAGATTGTAGAAAAATTTGTCCGGTATGTGGATATGACGATTTGGACGAGGGACCATTTACAGAAGGTGGATATCCTACTTATGAAATATGCCCATGTTGCGGTTATGAATTTGGATATGACGACGAAGCAGCAGGATTTTCTTATACTGCTTTTAGAGAGAAATGGATTGCCGGTGGATTTCGGTGGTTTACAGAGGAGGAGCAACCAAATAACTGGGATAGACCGATGATGGAAAAACAACTATCGAATGTAAAGCTGTCAAAGGCTAAATCGCGATATGTTGCAAAAATAGATAATATTTAATTGATATGGATATACTTAAAAAGATTTATGATGAGAAATTATCATCAGACGACGCTATAGATTTGATTGATGACGCACGTGTATTATATAATAAAGATAAGGATTTTAGTGGGAATTTAATGGATTATCTGGAAATGGATAATTATGAATACACAGCGTATGCATGGGGTTGTACACTTGATACTATTGCAAAATGGAGGTACGAAGGATGGCCTACCCATGATTGCAAAACGGGAGAAAAAATTAATTACAAAGAATATGGATGGTTACCTATATGTATTGATGAGGAATCGGAAACTTATGGATTGACTATAATAGGTTCAAAATGAAATCCTGTGATTCGGATAGTTAGTTTGTTCAAGATTTTGTGTAAATGAAATAACATCGGAAAATTATTCTGCAAAAATTGATTAGAAAAGAGAATTTACTATCCAAGAAATAAAAAAACGGAGAGAATATTTGGCCTCGTTATGGATATGGGGATATGTTATTAAAACTCCCGAAATAGCAGTGCTAATACCAAAGATAAATAAGCGATGAATTATACTAGAATATCAGAAGAACAGTATTATAAATCATCTGCACTTGAATTATTTGCAGGTACAGATAAGTATAATAAATGTTATGCAACTATCGTTGTCGGAAACAATGTATATAAATTTGCTTGGGAAAGCGACTTGATTTCTCCAATAATAAGAGAGCAGACATCGGAGCTTGTAGTAATTAGTGTGGATCAATCTTTTTGTGTAATTCATTTGAAAGATAATCTTGTTTTAAGATGCTCGTTTGATACTAATATAATTGATGTTTTTTTTAAAGATATGTGCTGTATTGGTATATGTGAGATGAGCGTTGTAGTACTAAAGTTGGCAAACAAAGCAAATTATTATAAAGAATATCATGTCGACGATATTATTTCAGATTATCAAATGGGTAGAAATGAAATAATAGAGTTGAGATTGCTTGATGGATCATTGAAAACGATTGATTTTCATAATAATGATTTTTGCGTTTTGAAGCAGATTAAGGATGTGGTAAATATAGACAACTAAAAAAATGACATTATATAATTTACCGATAGCAATGAGAAGATGTGTATTAATTTTGTTTATAATCAGTAATGTGTTGTTTCATTCGTGCATTCTTAGGCCAAGAATTGAAACAACATATTCGTGCAATAATATTACTATAAAAAGATTGGATTACGAAGGGGCTAATACATCATTTACATATATGATAGGAGAAGATACTGTAGGTTCTATTACATACGAACATACAGGAATTGGGGGTTGGTTTGATGCGAACATTGTATTTGGGTTAAATAATGATGTATATTTTAAGGGAGATTGTCCCCTAAATATAATTATTAATGATTCTTCGCTTTTTTTTATTGTTAACAAAGAGTCAGAACTTCCCAATATAGGAAAAGAAAATTGGTGCTATGTATGTCCCGGTATAGATTTTCCGGTAGTAGTCAAAAGAAATGCCGAATATAATTCAAAAGTGATAATTGATTGCGAAGGAGGATACTACTGCAATTTCGCCAATACTTGGCAAGAATCTTTTTCTGGAATAGCAGGAGAACGAATACTTCTTCTAGATACAGTTATTCACAAAACTGAAGGTGGAATAAAAAAAGTTGAACTTATTCAAAGATAAAATGGAAGAATTTAAAATAGAAATATTTGAAGATAAAACAGGAATGAAATTTCCCGAATTTTACACGCTGTCTAAATATGAATGCGAATTTTATTACTATAAATTTTGTAATGCATTCAAATATACAAAGGATAGCAATGAATTTTCTATATTTGAATATATACAAAACACCGGAATCGTTTTTCCCTGCAATGCATCATCCGACGAATTTTCTCTTTCATTATTAATGGAAAAAACTAATGAATATCTGTATGTAGTTTGGGATGAATTTCAAACAATTGATAGATTTATGTTTGATGATATCAATAATTATTTCACTGATATTTGGTATTCTATTACAGATGATATTTTATTATTCGACAAAAATCTAAAAATAATATTTCTTATAAGACACGATGGAGTTATATTCTATAATATCTCAGAGATGGTATTGTAAAAAAAAGATATGAATTTGCGAATAGGCACGAGAAGTTCATAAAAGCAAATAGATAAATAAAATCTATATGAATATTTGACAATGTTTCTTTTATACTCGGGCAATTTTAAATAACATCACAACGCTTTATGACCAAAACAACCCTAAAACTACCTAATGGAGACATGGTGGAGGCGATGGCACCGGTGGTGGTATCAGCAAGCCGCTCTACCGATATACCGGCCTATTATGCCCAATGGTTTATCAATAGGCTGCGGGCCGGATATGTGGTGTGGTACAACCCTTTCAACAACCGCCCTACCTATGTGTCGTTCAAAAACTGTAGGGTGGTGGTGTTTTGGACCAAGAACCCACGTCCGCTTATACCGCTGCTTGGCGAGCTGGACAAACGGGGCATAGACTACTATTTCCAACACACGATGAACAACTACGACCCGGAACGTTTCGAACCAAACGTGCCTACGATAGAAAAACGCATCGAAACATTCAAAGAGCTGTCGTCTCGCATAGGTAAAGAGCGTGTTGTATGGCGTTTCGACCCTTTGATACTAACGCCACACCTTAGCATAGACGACCTTGTGGGTCGCATTCAACATATAGGTAACAGCATTAAGGGCTATACCGATAAGCTGGTGTTTAGCTTTATAGACATCAACGCCTACCGCAAGGTGCAGAACAATATGGTTAAGGAAACGGGGTTGTTTACC
>JAFZFU010000090.1 GCA_017555745.1 Bacteroidales bacterium | reverse complement strand
TTTTAAACTTGCACCCTCAAAATAGTGCATTCTCACGATGTCTATTTTCTCATCGTACTTGAAATTTTCTCTTCTTTTTCTTTTGGTTTCTTTATTCATATTTTGTTGACTTTTGTGTCAACTTTTTTCAGCACAAGACATATGAAATAATAATTCTCTATTTACTTTTACATTTAAAATATTATGCGTAACTTTGCAAATTATTATCACATACGTTTATTATATAGAAAATAGATATAGATTATGATTCATTACATTAATTCAGAACGTTTTACAATCGAACGTGTAAAGGAAATAATATCAAACAACATGCAGTTGGCTCTTTCGGAAGACGCCACAAAACGCATCGAAAAATGTCGTGCTTACTTAGATAACAAAATGGAAACACAAAAAGAACCCATCTATGGTGTTACCACAGGATTTGGTTCGTTGTGCAATATTTCGGTAAGTAAAGAAGAGCTATCACAATTACAAAAGAACTTGGTTATGTCGCACGCTTGTGGTGTTGGCGACGAAGTTCCACAAGATGTTGTACGCCTTATGTTGCTTATGAAGATACAATCGTTGTCGTATGGCCACTCGGGAGTACAATTGCAAACAGTACAACGCTTAATTGATTTCTTCAACAACGGAGTTATTCCCGTAGTATACCAACAAGGTTCGCTTGGTGCTTCCGGCGACTTGGCACCATTGGCACACCTTTGCTTACCTTTATTGGGCTTAGGCGAAGTTTACTACGAAGGCAAACGTTGCACTGCCGAAGAAATAAACAATAAATTTGGCTGGCAACCTATCGAACTACAAAGCAAAGAAGGTTTGGCATTGCTAAACGGAACACAATTTATGAGTGCATTTGGCACATGGTGTTTGCTCAAAGCCAATAGATTGGTGAAATTGGCCGATATGATTATGTCGGTATCGTTGGATGCTTTTGATGGTCGTATAGAACCATTCTGCGACGAAGTACACATTGTACGTCCACACAAAGGACAATTGGAAACAGCACGCAACATACGTAAATACACCGAAGGAAGCGAAATAATAAAACGTCGCAAAGAACACGTACAAGATCCTTATTCGTTCCGTTGTGTACCTCAAGTACATGGTGCTACCAAAGATAGCGTAAACTACATAGCCTCTGTAATAGAAACAGAAATAAACAGTGCTACCGATAATCCAACAGTATTCCCCGACCAAGATATGGTAGTAAGTGCCGGTAACTTCCACGGTCAACCATTGGCCCTTGTATTAGACTTCTTGTCAATAGCCATAGCTGAATTAGGAAATATATCCGAACGCCGCACATACCAATTGATAGCCGGCAAACGCGGATTACCTCACTTTTTGGTGGCTAACCCAGGATTAAACAGTGGTTTTATGATACCTCAATACACTGCCGCTTCTATAGTAAGCCAAACAAAACAACTATGTTCTCCTGCTTCGGTTGACTCTATCGAATCGTCGCAAGGACAAGAAGACCACGTAAGTATGGGTGCCAACGCAGCTACAAAATGTTACAAAGTAATGCAAAACGTAGAACGTGTATTGGCAATAGAATTGTTCAACGGAGCACAAGCATTAGAATTCCGTCGTCCGCTTAAATCATCGCCTTTTATCGAAAACTTCGTAGGCGAATATCGCAAAGTAGTCAACTTTGTAAGCAACGATGAAATAATGTATACTCATATACACAACTCTGTTAAGTTTATAAGCGAATATGCTTTATAAAATAATCAGTCATAACAAAAAACATCGGCGGGATATTTCACTTTGTGATATCCCGCCTTTTGTATATATTTACCATTTATTACTGCAACGCGATTTGCCTATAGCACATATTACAATTGCCAAAAACTAATATTAGATAATTCAATATCCTATATAGGTTATCATATTATCTAATATAGGATAATTTGGAATCCTATATATACAAAAAAAACCGGGCAGATTGCTCTACCCGGCTAACGATATGGCATATATAGTTTATTCCTATTTTATAATCTGAGTACCTGTTATGGTAATCTCAATCTTAACGGTCTTGACCTCATCTTTCTTTATCATCTCGTTAGATGTTTTCTTTATGTCCGCTTTCGACATACCAGATACTGTTATTCTACTTTCTTCTATTCCATTCTTCACAAAGAATTCTTTTACAGATTTTGCACGTTGCAAAGAAGTTTCCATATCAGCATCTACATCAAAACCATAGGTGGTTACATATCCTTTTATATTGAAAGATACTTCGGGGTGATTCATAAACTTTTGTACATACAACATCAACAACGAATCACTCTCCTTCATCAATACGGTACCACCTTCTTCGAAATATATTTGCGAAAGTTGGAATTTAACACCCTTTTCTATTCTATTCATATTTATTCTCAACACAGAGTCTTGACGGAAAAGATTTGCATTAAAATCTCTGTATACCGAAAAGTATCCATCTTTCTTTACATAAAGAGCATAGTTAAAATTAGGCACCAACGAGAAATAACCGCCTTTGTAAGCATCATCTTTTAGTAACACACGATTATCGGTATTCTTTTCTATCAAAAGAACCTCGGCTGGTACACTTTTCTTTTCTTTGGTATCGTATATAATCACTTTGGGTTTTATCGATTCCACATGTATACGAACTTTTATAGAGTGTCCTTTGGCTGCATAATTTGGTTGATCCAACACTATATAATACACCTCGCCAAGTTTTACATCAAAAGGAAGACAATATGGAGTGGTAACAGTTTTGTCGATATATTTTGCTTTTCCTTTTTCCGAAATACCTATACAACCTTTCGAAGCCGAATCGGGCGACGACAAATTAGCCACTATAGGTTTAATTTTGTTAGATATAAGGCTGTTGGTAAAGTATTGATTAGTGTATTTATACACCAAAAAGTCATAATCATCTTTAGGATCTACCGGAGTAATATCCAAATACAACTTACCCGAATATGGAACCACAAAACGATACCATACTGTATTGTGTTCTACTTCGAAAAGATAGGGATTTTTGGCATCTCGTTCTATCTCCATTATACGACCACCACCTTGTGGAGACTTTACTGGACCATAAACCACATCAGGTTGAATATCTATCGGGAATAAACAATCATTGCTATTGTATGGCAGTTCCATCTCAACTATAGGTTCTTTCTTGCTCTTACCTTTACCTTTTTTACCTTTCGAGGATGCTTTTCCACTAGTCGAACTTTTTCCTTTAGTCGACTTTCCGGAACTTTTCTTTCCTGATTGGGCAGTTGTGGTCTTCTTGGTCTGTCCGAAAGTAGTATTCGCTACCGGCATCAACAATGCCAACATTACTACAAATATAATTAGTTTTTGCTTCATATTATTTATCTTTATTAAGTGTTTAATATAAACATTTCTCATTGCAAAAATAAAACATTTATCTGTATTATAAAAACTTTTTCGTATTTTTTTTACTCTTCTTTTTCTTTTTTACTATAAATCAAATACTTTCAAATCCAATTTAGAAAACTGACATATATCATTTTTATACCATATTAGAGATTTATATCATGTATAAAAAGTTTTTTTGATGTAGTATTTTATAATTTGTCGATATTTATCTAGTAAACAATCCTAACAAGAAATTTACTTGAACCTACTTCTTTTTCCGCAAAACGAACCAACGATAAGTATTTTTGTTTTATATCCATAAAAAGTATCAATATAGACAACAAATCAAAGTCCATTAGAAAATAATACTACTATGAAAAAGTTTTTAATCATTGTGGCTGTAATTACAGTTCTTTTTAACGGGTGTTCAAATTACGAACTATTGAACAGTAGCGTATACAACCCCAAAAAACTGGTCGCGATAAAAACCTATCGCATTGCCAAACCCAAATCAGACCAACTACCTCCCAACATGAATATGACCGACTATAACAATATAGCAATGGCCATACGTCAACAAATGAATATGAGAGGGCTTAAAGAAGATTCGACGTCCAGCAATTTGATAAATTTTGGATTGACGGTAAAAACATCTATTGTCACCCAATCCAACTACCCTCCGCCTCCTCTTTATTGGTATGGTTTTGGTGGTTGGAACTCCTACTGGATGTATCCTCGATACGACTATCTTCCCGCATATTATGGTAATATACAACTTGTGTCTGAAGTACAAAAAAACGGGGTATTGACAATTGATATTGTAGACATAATAGACCACACTTACCTCTGGTCTGCGTCGGTCGAAAACTTAGTAGACAATAGCAACCTTCAAATCATTCCTTATTCCGAAGTGCAACCATTAGTAGCTACAGCCTTTAGCGAATTTCCAATTCCTCTACCAAATACTAACTCTAAAGCAAATCATCAACCATAACAATACATATTCTCTCTCTCTTTGAAACGCAGTAAAAAAATGAGTGCATACACAACAAATTTCGAAGATTGTTGTTATACATATGTGCTTACTATTTCAAAGATGTATTTGGGAGCCGTTCTTTTGATTGGAACGACTCCTTTTTTTTGTCAAAATGTCGAAGAGTTTTATTTATCTCCACAAATTGCCATTAATAAAATATGATGTGTCTTACTATCTCTCCACAAAAACGCTATAACGACCAAAATGTATTACAACATACAAAATTCACACACAATTCTCAAGCTATAAAAACTTGATATGTTAAGGCAACTTCTAAAAATTGCTTTGTAGCTGGTTTGCGGAATTTTACTAGAAAGATTTCTACTTTCTTTTGATTGAGCATAGCGGGCTATGCGATTGAAAAAGAAATAGAAAGATTTCGGTGAAAAACGTAAACCACACAAAAGTTTAAAGAAGATTTCTTCTATCTTACTAAAACGTGGAATTTTTAGAAGTTGCCTTAAACTAATAAACGAATACGATATTTACATTAAAGTACCATCAAAGTCCTTTATCTGTTCTCTGCAAAATACTTCAATTGTTCAACCATAGTATCCAATGCCGGTTTTATCTTACCTTTTACCATCATTAGCATCATCGAATTGCCTTCGATTTTAACCGACACCATAGTTTCGGTATAACCTTTTTTTTCGGTCAATGATACAATCAACTGAAAAGGCAATGACGAAGCTGTTGACATATCAGGAGCTACAACCACCTTCGAATATGGTATCTTTTCAGACATACGCAAATCTATTTGCATAAATCCACCCACTTTAAAAGAACAAGTGTCTTCGGTAGATTTCCAACCTTCTACTTGCGAAGGTATCAAACGGCTGAAATTATTAAAGTTACTTACAAACTCGTAAATCGACTTTGCAGTGGTATTTATCTCTACTTTTTTACTATCTATGTTCATATCGGTAAATAACAAGAACAATATTCGAATTGCAATGCATGCAACCCGAATATTGTTTCTATATAATCATTCTGTTAGTTATCCATTCATTCTTTCTTCAGACCACTTTTCGGGATTCTCTCTCCATTTTTCCAACGACTGCATGGCTGATGGTTTTATATATTCTTCCTCTCTAGCCACTTCGATAAGTTTGTCGTAGTTAGTTAATGTTTCGAGAACGACATCGGCTTGTTCAAAATTCTTTTTAGCCACTTCTAAATTGTAACTAAATATAGCCACCATACCCTTTACATTACATCCCTTTTCGCGAAGAGCATTTACAGCGATCAAGCTACTTTTACCAGTACTTACCAAATCTTCGATTACTACAACCGATTGTCCCGATTTTATTTCACCCTCTATTTGGTTAGTCATACCATGTTTCTTTTCTTCCGAACGAACATATACGAAAGGTTTGCCTAACTCTTGAGCCACCAAAGCACCTTGAGCTATACCACCTGTAGCCACTCCGGCTATAACATCAACATCTCCGAACTGTTCCAAAACAGTATCCACAAAACGCTGACGTATATACGTTCTTATCTCAGGATGAGAAAGAGTAATTCTATTATCGCAATATATCGGCGATTTACGTCCCGATGCCCATGTAAATGGGTTTTCATCATTAAGTTTAACTGCTTTTATTGTAAGCAGAAACTTGGCTGTCATGTATGAGGTTTCTAAATCTTTCATGATGCAAAGTTACATTTTTTTTTTCAATCGTAGATATAAAAAAACACTTTTTTGAGTTATTTAGTTGTTAGTTTTGTGATTTAAAACATTTTATTTTTTACAATTATTTTATTATGAAGAGTTTTATCGTATTTTATAAATTTAATTTTATTGCTTTTTGTACCGAAAAAAATCAAATTCCCGAAGTAATCAAAGACAAAAAATATACTTTTTTGGATAATTTTTCGGAGTTTTCTCTCCTTTTTGACTGCTTTTTCAACGACGACAACAACCAAAACATCGTAATTATATGTAAAAGAGGCATTCCGTATGCCATAAAGCAATGTCTCAAGCATCTTAAATTAATAAAAGCGGCCGGAGGAATAGTTCGCAATACCGACGATAAATATCTACTCATACTACGCAACGGACGCTGGGATCTTGCCAAAGGCAAAGCCGAACCCGGCGAAACTATAGCGGCCACAGCTACTCGAGAAGTAGAAGAAGAAACCGGTGTGGGCAATCTTGTAATAGACCAACTTATATGCAAAACATATCATGTATACCATATGTTCGGCGAATGGATTATAAAACAAACATCGTGGTACGATATGCATACCCACACACCATCATCGATTCCTACCATACCGCAATACGAAGAAGGAATAGAAGCAGCCGAATGGGTAACTAAAGACGAGGTAACAAAAAGATTGAGTACATCGTATGCAATGTTGGCATATTTGGCAGATGTATGGCAACACAACAAACAAAACTAAAATGCACTATAAACTAACATACAAGCGATAGCGACACAACAATACAGCACAATTATGAAACGAATATTGGTGATACAAACAGCCTCAATAGGCGATGTAATATTGGCAACAGCAGTGATTGAAAAACTACACTCTCACTACCCCGATGCCAAGATTGACTACCTAATAAAAAAAGGAAACGAAGGTTTGTTCAAAGAACATCCTTTCTTAAATAATGTATTAATTTGGGACAAAAAGACAAACAAAACCAAAAATCTATTTAAATTACTTTTTTGCATTAGAAGATTCAAATACGACTTGGTTGTAAATATCCAACGTTTCTTTTCGTCGGGAATGCTTACAGCCCTATCGGGAGCCAAAACAACAGTGGGTTTCAATAAAAATCCGCTATCCATATTCTTTACTCGTCGCTATCCACACTGCATAGGCAATAAAGATAGCATTTATCTACACGAAGTACAACGCAATCAATTGCTTATAGCCTCCATCACGGATTCCGAATATTCAAAACCTGGTCTTTACCCCTCTTCTGCCGACTACAATAGTGTGGAGAAATATACAAAATGTCGATATATATGTGTGGCACCGGCATCATTGTGGTACACAAAGCAATATCCTATGGAACAATGGTATAAAATGCTCAATGCCACAATACCTACCGATACTGCCATATATCTTATAGGTGGCCCTTCCGACACAGAATTGTGCAACCAAATAATAGCCCATTTGCCACACCATCACAGCATAAACTTTGCCGGAAAACTATCGCTACTACAAAGTTCTGCTTTAATGAAAACAGCTGTAATGAACTATGTTTGCGACTCATCGCCAATGCACCTATGCTCTAGTGTAGATGCACCGGTATCGGCAGTATTCTGCTCTACAATACCCGAATTCGGTTTCGGTCCGCTATCTAGCAATAGTGCCATAATACAAACTTCGCGAAACCTACCCTGTCGCCCTTGCGGACTACACGGACACAAACAATGTCCAAATGACACTTTTGAATGTGCATATTCGATAGAATTTCCAAAACAATAATTATCAAATATTTAAATAACATCGACTATTAGTTGATTTTTCCTCACGAGGATTCCTTTACAACATCGTGATGTTGCACAAAATTCCTCGCGAGGAAATTCTAACAACGTCGTGATGTTTTTTTTTAGAACGCCATTCCACCATAAATTTTATTCTGCTTAAAACAATAAAGTTTACAAATAATAGTTATACTAAAAGCCACGACCACAAGATTGTGTTTGGCATTACTATATTACATAACTATTGCTAAAAACAAAATATATGCAGATGATGACAATTGGCAACATAGCCGTAGGAATATTATTATTGACAGCCGTTATCGTAGCGTCCATAGGCTTGTTTAATAGCAAACAAAAGAATAATCGAAAAAAACTTTTGTGGATATCGTTTTTTATTTTGATAGTAGCAAGCCTGACATCGGCATTTTTTGTTTCAATCAGTCAATAGCATACTTATAAAACAACAAAAATGGAAAACATACGAGAACAATTTGATATCTTAAATAGTACCGTTTATGGTAAACCATTGGTATATTTCGACAATGCTGCCACTACCCAAAAACCACGTAGCGTGGTGGACACATTAACAAGATATTATATCACACTCAACAGTAACATACACCGCGGAGCTCATTATCTAAGCAACACGGCCACCGAAGCATACGAACAATGCCGTCGCAAAGTACAGTCGTTCATCAATGCCAAGCATGCACACGAAATAGTATTTACACGCGGCACTACCGAAAGCATCAACTTAGTTGCATCATCATTTGGCAAACGCTTTCTAAATTCCGGCGACGAAATCGTTATTTCGGGCATGGAACATCACTCAAACATAGTACCTTGGCAATTGGCATGCCAAGAAAAAGGTGCAAAACTAAAGGTAATACCATTCTCCGAACAAGGTGTATTGGATTTTGAAGCCTTTAAACAACTACTAAACGAACACACCAAATTAGTAGCCGTAAATCATGTATCCAACACATTGGGAAGCATCAACCCGATTAAAGATATAGTACAATATGCCCATAGTTTCAATATTCCGGTACTTATCGATGGTGCTCAAGGTATATCACATATAGGAGTAGATGTACAAGATATCGACTGTGATTTTTATTGTTTTTCGGGCCACAAGATGTATGCCCCCATGGGTGTAGGTGTACTATATGGCAAAGAAGAAATATTAAACGAACTACCTCCATATCAAGGTGGAGGCGAAATGATAAAAGACGTTACCTTCGAAAAAACTACCTACAACGAACTACCTTTTAAATTCGAAGCCGGCACTCCGTCGGTAGGCGATGTATTAGGTCTCGATGCCGCCATCGATTTTATGAACACAATAGGCATCAACAATATAGCGCAACACGAAGATATGCTTTTACAATATGCTATGCAACAAATGCAACAGATAGAAGGAATTAGATTTATAGGTACTGCGCCAAACAAGACTTCGGTAATATCGTTTTTGTTAGGCACATCGCACCCATACGATGTAGGTACGTTATTGGACAAACTTGGCATAGCCGTACGCACAGGACATCACTGCACCCAACCCATAATGGAACGCTATGGTATACCCGGCACCGTACGAGCCTCGTTTGCAGTGTACAATACCACACAAGAAGTAGACATATTTGTAAACGCACTAAAAAGAATAGTGCCAATGCTTATGTAACATTTCAATAACCAATATATATAATATCATGAAATACAAAACTTTAAAAAGAATAAGTCTTATTTGCACAATAGCGACGTTAAGCCTTACAACATTATTTGTAGCATGTAAAAAAACATACGTCGAAGAAACCTATTCCGGCAAAGTAATAGGCATGGAATTGTGTAACACACGTACAAACGGATACCTTATAAACCTAAAAACACCCAAAGATATTGGCGACACTATGACCATAGAAAAAAAATTCTACGACAATGTGGTAGTAGGCTACGAAGCCCCTCAATTACTAAAAGCCGACCAAGAAATATCAGGAGTAATGTACAAAACAAAGGGCTATGCTAACCTCAATTGTATGTGGATAGACACAAGAAATATACAAGAAATAATACTACTAAGTGTAGACGAATAAACACAAACAATTATAGGCAACCTTCTATAAATACTTAAGGTCATTCTCATTAATATCAATACTATCCGCGGTTAATGGGAATGATGGTTTAAAGACTTCATACATCCAAAAACTTATTAAAAAAAAACGGAAATAAATAGAAATTGATTTTGTTTCTTTATAGCAAAACTTCTTGCAATAGTTTGACAACACTATTACAAGAAATCTTTTTTAAGCCTAATCGGTCATTAGAAAATATTATACACAAAGCAGAGATTAATACATAAAACACCCCATCTTACTAAATCTCGACCAACGATTTTGTGTTAAATATCTATTTTCGGTCCAACACGAACTTTCCAAAATAATGTCATATTATTAGGACTTAAAGAATTTCTGCCATTATGTCAGTTTATTTTTGTATCTTTGCACTACGATAGGCTCTATCAATTATCAAGCATTGCATTTATAAACAATAGATTACATAAATATCTTCTATGATAGACATTCAAAATATAAAAAACCGATATAGCATAATAGGCAACAATTTAGTATTAACCCGTTCGTTAGAGGTGGCTGCGCATGTAGCTACTACCGATATGAGTGTGCTAATAACCGGCGAAAGCGGTGTGGGGAAAGATGTTTTTTCAAAAATAATACACGAAAACAGTTCTCGAAAACACAAAAATCTTGTATCGGTCAACTGTGGTGCCATTCCGGAAGGCACCATAGAGAGCGAACTTTTCGGACACGTAAAAGGGGCTTTTACTAGTGCCGATAAAGATAGAAAAGGATACTTTGAAATGGCGGATGGCGGCACTATATTTTTGGACGAGATAGGTGAACTGCCATTGGCCATGCAAGCCAAACTATTGAGGGTACTCGAAAGTGGCGAAATGATGCGTGTAGGTTCATCGGAGATAAAGAAAGTAAATGTGAGAGTGATATCCGCCACTAATGTTGACATGGCAAAAGCTATAAAAGAAGGTAAATTTCGCGAAGATCTCTATTATCGTTTAAACCAAATATCGATATACCTACCCCCTCTTCGCGAACGCAAAGAAGATATAGAACTACTTTTCAGAAAATTTGCTTCGGATATAGCCAACAAATATAAAATGAGACCTATAAAATTGACCGAAAGTGGAAAGGAATACTTTACCAACTATCAATGGTATGGTAACATTAGAGAACTTAAAAACATAACTGAACAAATATCCGTAATAGAAAAAGACAGAGATATAACTGACGCAATAGCAAAGAAATATTTCGACTATAGCCACGAAAACAAACTGCCTGCTATATACCAACGACATGAAGTGAGCCAAACCACTACTTCAATAAGTGACAGAGAACTTCTACTTAAAGCTCTATCGATGGGACATATGATAAGCGAGATGCGAAACGAGATAAACGAACTAAAGAAAACATTGGCAGCACTTATGCAATCGGGCATAAATATAAACAGCACACAACTATCGAACAATACAACACAAAACATAGACGACGAAACTATTTATACCGTAGAAGAAAACGACATATCGTTTACTCATACTCATTATCAAGATAGCAACTATCCAACTACTACAAAAAAAGAAATCGTAGAAGAATTTATAGACACAGAAATAATCGATGATGAGCCGTTGGCGCTCGAAGAACGTGAAAAGAATGCCATACGCAAAGCATTGAGCAAACACAATGGCAATCGCAAAAACACAGCAAAAGAACTACGAATATCCGAACGCACTCTATATCGAAAACTTAAAGAATACGAAATAAAAAACAATATATAGATGACTGCCGCAACACATAGATCTTTTAAAGTTAACGTACCGACATCAAAAAGTTTATCAAACCGATGGCTGGTACTCAACTATCTATCCAATGACTCTTTGAACCTACACGACCTTTCCTCTGCCGACGACACTATGCTGTTGCAAACGCTATTGAAAGACTTAAACGAAGACTGCGAGAATACATTCTATTGTAAAAATGCAGGCACAGTGGCCAGGTTTCTTACCGCTGTGCTATGCATACAAGAAGGCAAAGAATATATAATAACCGGCGACGAACGAATGCAGCAACGTCCCATTGCCCCTTTGGTAGAGGCTTTGCGACAAATAGGTGCCGACATATCGTATTTAAATACAGAAGGACACTTCCCTTTAAAAATAAAAGGAAAGACTTTAATAGGCAACACTCTTTCGATTTCGGCCGATATCAGCAGCCAATTTGTTTCGGCACTAATGCTGATAGCCCCTTTCTTACCTCAAGGATTAACTATCGAAATACAAGGCGCAATAGCATCACGCTCCTACATACTTATGACACAAAGGGTACTACAACAAGCCGGCATAAAAGTTCGATGGAGTAACAACAAAATACATATACATAACTCCACAATAAAACCACAAAGCATTACAATAGAAAAAGACTGGTCGTCGGTATCGTACTTATACAATTGGATATTGTTTTTACCTCAAAAAGAATATGAATTACATATCGAAGGCTTATTCAAGGACTCTTGTCAAGGCGACAAAGTAGTGGCTGAACTATACGAAACATTAGGTGTGACAACCTTCTACACATCAACAGGCATAACATTAAAAACCACAGAACGAAGAACCAATACATTTGTTTATAATTTTAAAGACTGTCCCGATTTAGTACCAACATTAGCCGTGGCATGTGCCGGATTAGGCATATCGGGTACTCTACTTGGATTAGATACACTACCATACAAAGAAACAAACCGCATCGAAGCCTTGGCTGCCGAATTAAATAAAATGAACATCAATGTTTCGTACAATTCCAAATCATTACATATAGAAGCCGGAAAATTAAAAATCACTCAATCGATATCAACCTACAACGACCACCGAATGGCGATGGCTTTTGCAGCACTACAAGCCTTTGACAATAATATTACAATAAAAAACCACGAAGTAGTAAACAAATCTTTTCCCGAATATTGGCAAGAAATATCGAACTTAAAGTAACCCTTTTCACCTATGTTTCAAGCATAACCTATAGTTGGTATTAATACTCTCATATTAAGTTTCGAAATAGATTATATAAAGTCTTTTATCAATACATCCGCAATTTTCGGTTAAAAGAGAACTTGCCAATTAGAGCAGCATCCCTATCCCGAAAAATATTTCAATAGTATAGCCATATAAAAAGACGTTCGTTCTATATATGCCGTATGTCTTTTTTTTCATAAAAAAACGCTCAACACTTGCACAAAACAATATAATTCCATACCTTTGCACTTTCAAAACAAACAACTACAAACATGAAAATAGGTCTCTTTGGAAAGAAATATGATACTGAAACACAAAAGTATCTACAACTTTTGGTAAAAATATTAGAACAAAATAATATCGAAATATTTGTGTTGGATACCTACTATTCCATTATTTCGGAATACATAACCTTTGCCAAACAGCCCAAACTATTGCTCAACGACCGCTTACAACCCGACGAAATAGACTTTTTATTTTCGATAGGCGGTGATGGCACTTTGCTAAGTTCGGTAAGTGTAATACAAAACTCCAATATTCCCGTATTGGGTGTAAACATGGGGCACTTAGGATTTCTTACAAGTGTAGATCCAAATAATATAAAAGGCTTTGTGGCCGAATTTATTGCCGGAAACTACAACATCGAAGACCACTCTTTGCTACATGTGGAAATGATTCAAAATCGCGAAACCACCCATAGTTTTGTAATGAACGAAGTATCGATACATCGTCAAAACAACTCCTCGATGCTATCCACTAACGTGTATATTAACGACGAGATATTGGCTACCTACAATGGCGACGGACTTATAGTCGCCACCCCCACAGGATCTACAGCATACTCACTTAGTTGTGGCGGACCTATACTAACACCCGACTCTCACTGCTTTGTAATAACACCTATAGCAGTACACACACTGACACTACGTCCACTGATTATTCCCGAAACATCTAAAATAAGACTGGTTACATGCAACAAAGACCAACAGATGTACGTAGGACGCGACAGTCAAATGGAACTAATGAATAGCGATAGAGAAATACTGCTATACAAAGAAAACTTTTCTATAAAACTTATACGTATGAAAAGTAAAGGATTTTATAGTGCTATACGCGAAAAACTTATGTGGGGCGCCAATTGCGTAAACAAATAAAGCAACTTCTAAAAATTAATTTGATAATACTTTGTTTTAGAAGTTGCCTATAGTTCATTAGCCTATAATCGGCAATAAGTACTTGGCTATAAGATAGCCACCACATACAAGCCACACATATAATATAGCTGCCAAATAGAATGGTTTGACACCTGCTTTTTTGAATTTATCGAAACCGGTATCGGTACCTAAAGCAGTCATAGCCATAGTAAGCAGAAACGTATCAAAAGTATTTATCGACGATTGCATAGCACCCATAACATCTGCAGACACAAACATTTGCAATACCGAATTAAGACCTATAACAACCAAAAACAATAATGCGAACCATGGTATTGTTATCTTTGTTTTTGCCGTTCTTTGCTGTTTCCTTGATAGGGCAAAACTCATTATTAGCAATACGGGAGCCAAAAGTATTACCCTTATCATCTTGGTTATAGTTGCACTATCGGCTATACCCGATATACCATCGGGATCCATAGCATTACCCGCTCCAACCACATGAGCCACTTCATGCAATGTGCTACCGGTATATATAGCCATCTGGTTTACCGATAAATCAAAGAACCCCAAACGATACAATATAGGATATATAAACATCGATAATGTACCGAATATAACCACAGTGGTAACTGCAATTGTGGTTTTATGCGACTCGGCTTTTACTATCGGCTCTGCACCAAGTACCGCAGCAGCACCACAAATAGCACTACCAACCGAAGTAAGCAACGTAGTATCTTTGTCCAATTTAATGACACGCCCTACCACTATACCAAGCAACAACGTTCCACCCACTATAATACAATCCGCCACTATAGCAGGAAGACCTATCTGAGCCACCTGCTGAAAGGTAAGACGAAAACCATATAATATAATACCCAATCGCAATATCTGTTTGGAACAAAACTTAAGACCCGGCGCCCAACTTTCGGGCAAACGACTGCGAAAAGTATTGGCATACACCATACCCAACAACAATCCAACTATAAGCGGACTAAACGACAACTGTTTTACAAAATCCAATTGGGCAATAAAAAATGCCGAAACAGCAAAGGCCATTACAAGTAACACTCCATACAAAAAGCTGGTATTTATCTTATTACTCATCTCTATAAATATTCTTTAGACTTGCAAAGGTACACTTTTTTTTTCGATATCTAATTCTGTTTTCAGAATATTTTTTGGAAAGTCCTCTGAATAGTTTGCTATAGATATGCCTGGATAGTTACACTCCGTATCCATAAGAATGCAACAGAATTTTTATTTTCAAACAACCGAAAAAAATGCCACTGTCAAAGTGAATAGTTTGCTCCATAGTGCATTCATTTTTTCCTCACGATGTTGGCGAATTTTCCTCACGAGGATTTTCGTACAATGTCGCGAGGATTTTTTGTTTACATCGCGAGGGAAAAAACAGAGTATTAGCACACATAAAACAAGACGTCAAAAAACATCAAAATATCACACACCACGTAGCATTTAATAATCTAATCTATAAATATTTAGATCTATAAATATCAAAAAATCTCTTTTTTTGAGTTTTTCATAGTCAAAAAAGGTATTTCGAGCACATAAAACAGATGTACACACCACAAAAATGCGATTATAAATATCAGTTAGTCAATAAAAAGAAAAAAAAGTTTGCAGATATAAAAAAAAGTTGTATCTTTGCACTCGCAAAAGAGGCATTAAACATTATGCGGAAATAGCTCAGTTGGTAGACCCCGACCTTGCCAAGGTCGGGGTCGCGAGTTCGAGTCTCGTTTTCCGCTCTAAAGAAGACAAAAGCATTGTCTTCTTTTTTTTGGCAAAGCACAATAGTTAGGTACTCTGCACAACAAAGAAGCTCTGGTGGTGGAATTGGTAGACACGCTGGACTCAAAATCCAGTGGTCATTGCGACCGTGCGGGTTCAAGTCCCGCCCGGAGTACAAAAGACAAGTGGTTCGTTTGAACGGCTTGTCTTTTTTTATCTCTCCATTGCTGCTCCGCAACCACCTTATCTTTCCTACTACGACGTCTAATAGTTAAAAACAAAGCAATAAATAACGAAAAAAAACGTTACCCCATTCAAACAAAATATATTAAACGAAAATGGAAAAAGCATTGGCTCAAGAAAGAATAAAGGAATTAACCGAACTTATAGAACATTATAACTATGAGTATTATATGAACGACACCTCGCTAATATCGGACCATGATTTTGACCTCCTGCTTAGCGAACTTATAAGTTTGGAAAAAGAATTTCCCGAATATGCATCACCGGTATCGCCCACTAAACGCGTAGGTGGCAATATCAACAAAAACTTTCGACAAGTTGTGCACCGATACCCTATGCTATCGCTGAGCAACACTTATTCCATCGAAGAAGTAAAAGAATTTGACAGTCGCATACGCAAACTCCTCGACGGCAAACCCTTCAGTTACACCTGCGAACTCAAATACGATGGTGTGGCGGTGGGCATAACCTACAAAAACGGTATGCTATACCAAGCCGTAACACGTGGCAACGGTACCGAAGGCGACGATATTACCGACAACATAAAAACCATACGTACCATACCTCTTAAACTCAAGGGCAACTATCCCGACGACTTTGAGGTGCGTGGCGAAGTTATATTTCCATGGGCAGCCTTCAACGACTTTAACCAGCAACGCATAGCCAACGGCGACGACCCTATGGCCAATCCCCGCAATGCTGCATCGGGAAGTCTTAAACTACAAGACCCCAAAGAAGTAGCCAAACGCAAGTTGGACTTTTGTTTTTACTTTTTCATGGGCGACAATCTCGATATTTCGAGCCACTACGATCGCATGCTCGAAGCTGAAAAGTGGGGTTTTAAATGTCCCAAGACCATAGAAAAGTGTAACAATATCGACGACATACAACATTTTATAGAACATTGGGACAAGCACCGTTCCGAACTTCCCTATGCCACCGACGGCATAGTTATAAAAGTGAACGAAACCGGATTGTGGGACGAATTGGGGATGACAGCCAAGTCGCCACGTTGGGCCATAGCCTACAAATTTAAAGCCGAACGAGTATCTACCCGTCTCAACAGCATCGACTTTCAAGTGGGCCGCACCGGAATTATCACCCCGGTGGCTAATCTTGAATCCGTATGGCTTGGCGGAACCACAGTAAGACGTGCCACACTAAACAATGCCGACTTTATACAAAAAATGGATATAAGAATAGGCGACCATGTGTTTGTAGAAAAAGGTGGAGAAATAATACCTAAGATAGTAGGTGTCGACACTACCAACAGAGACGCCGACAGCCAACCATTCAAATACATCACCTACTGTCCTATTTGTGGCACCACATTGGTACGCAACGAGGGAGAAAGCGGATATTACTGTCCCAATGAAGACGGATGTATGCCACAACAGATAGGAAAACTCGAACACTTTGTCAGTCGGAAAGCTATGAATATCGACACCATAGGTAGCGAACGCCTTGCCATGCTGTTCGAAAAAGGCCTTGTACGCACCCCCGCCGACCTCTACGACCTAAACAAAGAACAACTAGTAGGACTGGAGTGGGCCGGCGAAAACAAAAAACGCACATCAATACAAGAGAAAGGAGCCGACAATATAATGGAAGCCTTAGAACTATCGAAGCAAGTACCATTCGAACGAGTGCTTTACGCTTTGGGAATACGCTTTGTGGGCGAAGTGGGTGCAAAAAAACTTGCACGATACTTTAAAAACATCGACGCACTATCGCAATCAAACACTATGGAGCTTGCCATGGTAGAAGACATCGGCGAAAAAACAGCCATAACAATATTCGACTTCTTCAACAACTTAAAACATTTGGAACAGATAGTACGCCTAAAAAAAGCAGGGCTGCAATTCGAAGTACACGAAGAAAAAGTGTCCAACAAATTGGACGGCCTGTCATTTGTAGTAAGCGGAGTGTTCAACACCTTTTCGAGAGATGGCATAAAGCAACATATCGAGCAACATGGAGGCAAAGTAGTAAGCTCTATTTCATCAAAAACATCGTACGTAATAGCAGGTGAAAAAATGGGTCCGGAGAAACTAAAGAAAGCCGAAAAATTGGGCATTCCAATTATCGACGAAAACAAATATCTGGAAATGTGCAACTAAGAAAGGCTAAAAAAAATACTTGTGCAATACAATAAAAAAATGTAATTTTGCACCCGCATTTATATAATATAATAGAGATAATAAATAGAAATAATAATGAAAAAAGTAATTACAGCGACATTAATATTGGTAATGTCTGTTTTGAACCTTATTGCGGTTAACGCATATCCACATTTAGTATCATTTACCCAACCCGACAACAACATCGTATCGATATATATCAAAGGCGATGAAAAGGTACATTGGATGGAAAGCGAAGACGGATATTCGCTACTATACAACAACGATGGCTACTTGGTATATGCCATGCTAGACGAAAAAGGCGATATGGTACCCTCTGACATAGTGGCACAAAACCAAGCCTCACGCACAGCCGAAGCAAAAGCTTTTTTGGCCGGCACTCCTAAATATTTGCGATATACCAAAAGCCAAATCAACGATATGACACAGATATGGCAGATGGTGGAAAACCAAAAACAAAAAAGCGAAAATGTTACCACCGGCGAAGTACGATTGCTACTTATACTTATGCAATTTACCGACCGCACCATGGTACGCAGCAAAAACGATTTCGTAAACTTATTTAACCAAGTAAACTATAGCGCCAATGGAGCCAACGGAAGTGTTCGCGACTTTTATTATGCCAACTCCTACGGCAAACTATCTCTTACCTTCGATGTTGCAGGCCCCTACACCACCAGCCGCGAAACATCCTACTATGGCAACCGCACCGGTGGCTATCAAGCCTTTGCCAAAGAAGCCATTAATGCCGCTGCTGCTGATGTAGACTACTCTAACTACGACAACAACGGAGATTATGAACTGGACGGAGTACATATAATATTTGCCGGCTTTGGCGAAGAGTCTACCGGTAATGCCAACCTTATATGGTCGCACAAAAGCGTATTATCTCCTGCCTTACGCCACGATGGTATCAGCATAACAAAATATTCTTGTTCGCCCGAGTTGCGCGGCTCATCGGGAAGCAATATTACACGTATCGGTGTTGTATGCCACGAACTTGGCCACGTGTTTGGTGCTCCCGACTTCTACGATACCGACTATGAAGAATCGGGTGGCAGCTTTCCCGGCACAGGCGAATGGGACCTTATGGGTAGCGGAAACTGGAACGACAATGGTGTAAACCCCGCTCACCACAACCCATACACCAAAATTTATATCTATGGTTGGGCCGAAGCAGTAGACTTAGACTCGTCGTCGCGCTCGGTGGTAATGCCAAGCTCGTCGAGTTCTGCTAACTCTTTTTACAGATACAATACCACCACTCAAAACGAATTCTTCCTATTAGAAAATCGTCAACAAGAAAACTTTGACGCCGGCACTCCCGGCCATGGTATGATTATATACCGCATACACTCCACCATGCATCCCGGTGCAAGCAACATTAACGTAACACACCCACAAAAGGTATATCCAATTTCGGCTGCATCGAGTTATAGAATACCGGCAAATTCGTCGTCAACCTATGGCGGAGTAAACTCCAGCGCATGCCCATTCCCCGGAACAAGAAAAAAGACATCGTTTACCGACAACACCACACCGGCAGCAATATCGTGGGCAGGCGATAACACCGAAAAACCTATAACCGACATAGTAGAAAATACCACTCTAAAGACCATAAGTTTTGTATTCAACAATGGTACCAAAGACCCCGACCACTTAGTTGCACATGCCATAACATCGACCGATGTAAAAGTGTCGTGGTTGCCATTTGGATCGTTGCCTGTTATGGTAGTATACTCCACCGATTCGGTTTTCGGCACTCCCGACAATATGGAATACACCGTAGGACAAGCCATCAATGGCGGTGGCACAGTGATATATACCGGAACAGAAAAAGAGTACACTCATCAAAACCTAACACCCGAACAAACCTACTATTACAAAGTATACACCAAACTGAATAGCAACAACTCGGAATGGTCGTCGGGAGTGGCCACATCCATTACCACACCATGCCGACAATTAGAAATATTCCCTTATCGCGAAAGTTTCGAAGGCGATACTCTTCCACAATGCTGGCAAGTAGAAACTACCGACACATCAATACTATGGAAAATAGATACAACCATAAGCCCTAAAGACGGATCACAATACGTATTCACCAAAAACAACGACTATTCGTCGGCTGGCAAAAACGTAATGCTTATTTCGGCACCTATGGATATGTCGACTATAAGCCAAGCCAATATCTCATTTTGGTATGTGTTGCGCAAACGCGCCGTAAACCAAGACTCGCTTACTATTATGTATCGTACATCGGCATCATCCGAATGGAATGTGTTGGCTACCCATGCCAACGAAGCCACATCGTGGACTAAAGACACCGTGCAAATACCCGTATTATCCAACTATTGCCAAATAGCATTCAAAGCCACTCTCAACTATGGCAACGGAATAGCCATCGACAATATGATAGTATATGTAAATAGCGAAGGTATCGAAACCGCCAACGGCAACAACGCTCCCCAAATAGAGCTATACCCCAACCCAGCCAAAGAAAAAGTATATGTATCGATACAACAAAACGACGGCGAAAAAACCGAATGCCACATTTACGACATGGCTGGACGACAAATAAGCACATATCAAATATTTGACAACGAAACTCATAGTATAAACACCGATGCACTACGCAGCGGTACATACATAATGAAGTTTGTGTCGCCAACATTCGAAAAAACCGAAACACTAATCATCAAATAATACATAAAAAGTAATACACACATGAAAAAAATAGGATTTTTAGGGTTATTCCTATCAATATTTATCTCTAATATTTTGGCAGTAGATGCTTATCCCGGATTGATACGCTTTCGCCAACCCGATAAAAAAACAGTAGTGTCGATATACATGAAAGGCGACGAAAAAGTGCATTGGGCCGAAACCATAGACGGATACTCGCTTATAACCAACAACGAAGGTTACTTTGTATATGCCACCCTCGACGAAAACGAAGACCTTGTACCCACAAAATACATAGCCACCGATGTGGAAGAACGTTCGTCGGAAGTGCTATCGTTTTTGAGCCATACACCTAAGCATCTCCTTTTCAGCAGACGCCAAGTGTCGGCTATGCAGTCGATATGGACGCTGACCAAAGAACAAGAAAAGATGAAATACGACGGCGATGTGGTAGGCGAAAAACGCATACTTGTTATATTGATGGGCTTCAAAGACCTACCATTCAGCATAGCTCCAATGTTTGTACGTAATATGTTCAACCAGGTAAACTATAGCATGAACTACGCTAGAGGCAGTGTTCGTGACTTCTATTACGAAAACTCTTACGGCCAGTTTACCCTCACAGCCACTGTGGCCGGACCATATGTTGCCGACAGCAATATGGCCTACTACGGCAACAACTACGATGGCGACGCCCGCCAATTGGCCCACGAAGCCTTTGTGGCAGCCTCCAACGATGTAGACTACTCACTATTCGACAACGACAACAACGGCATACTTGATGGCGCTCACATATTGTTTGCCGGTATGGGCGAAGAAGCCGGTGGCGGTGCCGACTGTATTTGGTCGCACAAATGGAACCTATCGGAAAGTCTAGAATACAATGGTATTACAATATCTACATACTCTTGTTCGCCCGAATTTCAAGGCAACGAAACCAACCGTTTGACCAATATCGGTGTTATATGCCACGAATTGGGACACGTGTTCGGCTCGCCCGATTACTACGATACAGACTATGCAAGCAATGGCGGCGACTATCCCGGCAACGGAAAATGGGACTTAATGTCGAGCGGTTCGTGGAACGGAAACGGTGTAACACCTGCTCACCACAACCCTTACACAAAAATACACTATTACCGTTGGGCCAATCCTACCGTTTTGGATACACATACTACCGTAATACTTTCGCCGGCCGAAACCGACTCCAACTCTTTTTATATTATAAACACCGCCACCGATGGCGAATATTACATTATAGAAAACAGACAAAAAACAGGCTTCGACCGCAGCCTGCCTCACCACGGCATGATGGTATACCACATACATCCGCAAATAAGATACTACAATATCAACATCGAACACCCTCAACGAATGTACCCCTTATATTCGTTTTCGGAAGTGTATTACCCAAACAGCGACCCTTCGTCGTATGGCGATATCAATACTACCGCCTGCCCATTCTCGCACCAATATGGACGTACCACCCTCAACGACTATACCATGCCATGGATTAGAGACTGGGACACCAACACCACCGGAGTAAGCATAGAACACATTTGGGAAAACGGCGATAAGATATACTTTAAAATGAACAACGCCCTGCCCGAACCATTGGAAATAACTGCCAATGCCAAATCGGCAAATAGCGTAGAGCTAAAATGGCAACGATACTCCACCTACGAAGTAATGGTGGTATGCAGCAAGCAAAACAACTTCGGCACACCCGCCGACTCCAACTACCGTGTAGGCGACATAATAGAAAACGGCGACACCGTGATATATGTAGGCACAGCAGCCTCGTTTACACAAACAGGATTGCAACCAAACTCTGCATACTATTATAAGATATACACCAAAACCAACAAGACCACATACACGCAAGGTATCGAAACCATGGCACTAACATACTGCAACGCAATAGCCGAATATCCATACACCGAAGACTTTGACAACGACATAAACACCTGTTACAAAAAAGAACAAATAGCAGGCAACGGCATTTTGGAGGTAAACAACTCATTACTTACATACCTATCGCAAAACAGCACCGACAGCGCAAGCATAACTCGTTTGACCCTAAACCCATTCGACTTGTCGGGATGCCAAAACGCAGTAATGAAGCTAAAACTAAACATCAACGATACCTATAAACAAAACAACGCCGTAACGGTATGTTATAAATCTAAAGCCACAGACCAATGGCAGACACTGCAACGCTACAAACCAAACACCAATGCCGAAGTAATGCTAAACCTACCCAAACTATCGGACTTTTACCTAATATCGTTGCTGATAGAAAACAGCGGTAACAACCCTATAGCCATCGACCGCATAAGTATAGACACATATAGCGACAGTGGATATATCGTAGTGGCCTCCACCAACGGCTATGGCAGTTTATCGCCACAAGGTGTAACACTATGTAGCCAAGCCGACAGCATAACATTCGAAATACTGCCTGCCGACAACTGCCGTTTGGATTCGATATATGTAAACGGACAAAGTGTAACCGCAGAAGGCAACACCTACACATTTGCCAACATAGGCGCAAGCCAAACCATATATGCAACTTTTGTATCGCTAATAGGCATACACGATACATATAGCCACTGCGCCGACATAAATATATACCCCAATCCGGCAAAAGAAAAAATAACGATATACAACAATACCGACCAAAAAACAAACTGCATAATATACACCGTTGATGGAAAAGCAATAATAACTAAACACCTGCATCCTCAATGCCAAACAACTATAAATACTTCGCAGTTGAAACCGGGTATGTATATAGTAAAACTTATTGGCAACACTTTCGAAAAAACCGAAAAACTGATAATAGCAGAATAACACATTATTTTTTTCAATATATAAAAAAGCCATTTTTTAATGGCTTTTTTAGTTTTTTTATGAATCAATAAACTTCCCTTGGTGTCTTAATAAGCATGAAAACTACAGAAGAAGAACTAATAACGGCTTGCAAAAACAACGACTCTGAAGCTTTTAAGCAGATATACGATATGTATGCTCCCAAAATGATGGGGGTGTGCATGCGATATATGCACAACAGAGTTGAAGCCGAAGACATTCTTCAAGATAGTTTTATAAAGGTATACCTTAATATAAAACGCTATCGTGGCGAAGGCTCGTTTGAGGGATGGATACGACGAATAGTGATAAACGTGGCAATAAACAAACTGCGCAACGACGCTAAAAAAGAACTTAAACTAATAGACGACGAAGAGTTGAAAAATATAAAAGATAACGAATACTCGGATATGAACAACGATGTGGAATACAAATATTCGGCCCAACAAATGCTCAACGCCATTCAAAAACTATCCAATATGAACAGAGCCGTATTCAACCTTGCCGAAATAGAGGGCTACTCCTATAAAGAGATAGCCGAACAGTTAAACACTTCGGAAAGTACAGCACGGTCCACTCTAAGCAGAGCCAAAAGTATATTAAAAGCAATTTTAGAAAAACAATCGAAATAAAATATCATGCAAATGAACAACGATATACCCAACAAAATAAAAGAGTCCTTATATAACATCGAGGTGGAACCGTCAACAGAAGTATGGCAAAATATCGATAACTCGATACATAAAATAAAACGTACCCGTGTTATACGCCACACCATAACAGCCTCGGTAATTGTAGCCATGGTGGCTGCAGGTATAATATATGCCGCCTACGATGCTACTACCGACAACACATATATTTCGCAAGCCGATAGCCACAGCAGCACTGCCACCACTACACCTGTAGCCCCTACCCCGGCCCGAAACAACTCCACTGCCGCACCTTGCAAGCCGGCAGAACAAACTATGTCTTGCACCGAAGATAACACAGCAATGCAAAACACCGTTGCACCATCGGCAGAAATAGAAACCACAATTGCCGAACCGGCCGAACACATGGCAAACAACGAAACAAACACCATACAAACCACTACAGACTACAACTCAGAGGCTGAGCAACCTCAAGTGGCAGAACAGCATACCGACAACAAGCCTACACCAAGCCATACCGAGCAAACAACCGTAGATTATAACTCAAACAACGAACAAACAACAACAGATATAGCACAAAATAAAACAAAACAAAACAACAGCACTTTGCCAACAGAACAAAGCAACACAAACACCGACGACAACGAAATTGCAACACCGGTTACCCAAAACAACACATCTAATAACGACAATGATTTGTATATACCCTCAGGATTCACTCCCGACCAACCCGAAAATAACATGTTTTATGTAAAAGGAAAAAACATAAAAGAATACGAAATACGAATATATTCCAAGCAAGGAATAATGGTATACAGCTCCAAAGACATAAACGAAAAATGGGACGGACGCTACAATGGCGAACTTTTGGAAATGGGGGCATACGCATACGTAATAACATACACCACCACCGACAACAAGATTAATCAAATAAGAAATACAATTACTCTCATACGAACAAGATAGCTTCGCCGATGCTTCGCTATCGCTTCGCAGACTACAAGACTACGAGACTACGAGTACTGCCGCCCCGACTTTTTGCGTAGTAGAAAGAGTTTTCGTGCTTTTCGCAATTTACGAACTATTTTCGCGATAAAATGAGCTGTGAGCAATGAGTTGTGAGAGAGCAAAGCCTCCATGATTCCGCTAATCCGTAATTCCGGCGAAGCAAAACCATGTAACTTCCGGGTCAAAAGTATGGCACTTACGGGTCAAAACCATGGGAGTTACGACCCCTAAACCACATAGTTTTGATGCCTAAACCGGCGTGCTTATGCTCAGCTTATGCTTCGCAGACTACAAGACCACGAGACTACGAGACGGCTTCCGCCATACTCGTTGTCTTGTTGTCTTGGCAAAGCCTCCATGATTCCGCTAATCCGTAATTCCAAAATTCCTTGATGTTATCGTTGTAAAACGGGAGGGGAAGTACAAAAACATCGGATCTTTTACCCCAAAACATCCGATCTTTTTATGCAAAAGGTAAAGGAAAATAAATTTTATCTCAAGGTTTGCGAGTATTAGCTAAAGCTTTTTCAGCATTTACCCCTATACCAAACAAAAAAATCCCAAGCCCTTTACAGAACTTGGGATAATAAACTAAATCAATTTTTAATTCAACAAACATTTACATCTTCAAAGAGAGAAAACATATTTCTTTTGAAAAAAAATAAAATACGATTACAATTAATTTCAAAGATTTGTTTTCTCTCTGTATTTCTTAGAAAATTACTTCATTTAAAGTTTGTAATAGATTTTAAATATTAAAGGGATACTCTTCACGATTACCTTTGTCAACAAACTCAAATACATCGCCATCAGGACCCGTTAATTGTAGTCTACTATTGTTAACAATAAATGGCATATTGAACGTGCCTTCTTCAGCAACTGTCATAACGACATTACCATTATTTCCATCTATTGAATAGGTAAACAAAGATTCCAAATAGGATTCTTCACCTTCAACACTTTTTTCGGTAACAATAAATCTGCCACCGTCATTAGGCGAAATAAAATCCAATATAAGAGCTTCGCCTACTTCGACAAGTTCACCATCGGGACTTTCTGCA
>JAFZFU010000009.1 GCA_017555745.1 Bacteroidales bacterium | reverse complement strand
TGGATACCGGTATCCATTTTTCTGTAAGCTTTACGTACTTTTTTGAATAAAAAGCCATAGTCTTAAATATTATTGGTTAATAACTAAAGATACTTACCTTTCAAAGAGTGATGTTCTCGGAGTTTTTTTTTCAAATCATAAATGCTTGATTTTCAAGCATTGTAATCTTCCTTCGAGAAGACTCCAATGTTCTCCGGAGAAGACTCCAATGTTCTCAAACGAAGATTGGAGTCTTCTCCGAACACCTCTTTAAAAGTCTTTTAATAACGATGGAATGTGTTTTTTTAGTGTATGAATAGTAATAAAAAAAAGTGGCATTCCTCATAAAAAGAATGCCACTTGGTATTTGATTTAATTATTTTGTTCTTCCAGGATAAACTTTCAAAGCTTCTTCCAAACACTTGATAGCGGCACGCAAAGCGTCGGTATTCAAGCAGTAGGTAGCACGTACTTGATGACGGCCTTTTTCTGGATCGGCGTAGAAACCTGTAGCAGGAGCAAACATAACTGTTTCGCCATTGTAGTTGAATTCTTCAAGCAACCATTGGCAGAAGCGGTCAGAATCGTCGATAGGCAATTCTACGATAGCGTAGAAAGCACCTTTTGGATTAGGACAGAAGCATCCTTCTATTTTGTTGATGCCTTCTACCAATACATCGCGACGAGTAACGTATTCTTTGATAACAGCGTCGAAATATTCTTGAGGAGTGTCGATAGCTGCTTCAGAGAATATTTGTCCGAAAGTAGGAGGGCTCAAACGAGCTTGTGCCATGCGCATAGCAGCACCAAATACTTCTTTGTTCTTAGTTATCAAGCAACCGATACGAGCACCGCATGCCGAATAACGTTTAGATACAGAGTCTAACAATATAGTGTTTTGTTCTATGCCGTCTAGTTGCATTACAGAGAAGTGTTCGTGTCCGTCGTAGCAGAATTCACGATATACTTCGTCGGCAAATAAGAACAAGTCGTGTTTCTTAACTATTTCAGCTACTTTTTGCAACTCTTCTTTTGAGTAAAGATAACCTGTTGGGTTGTTAGGGTTACAAATCATTATAGCTCTAGTTTTAGGAGTAATGGCTTTTTCAAACTCTTCGATAGGAGGCAAAGCAAAACCATCTTTTATGCTAGAAGGGATAGTTTTGATAACAGCGTTGCAAATGTTAGCAAAAGTGTTGTAGTTTGTGTAGTATGGTTCTGGGATAAGGATTTCTTCGCCAGGGTTCAAACATACTGTGAAAGCAAATTGTAAAGCTTCCGAACCACCACAAGTGATGATTATTTCGTCGGCAGTTACGTTGATATTGTTTTTAGCATAGTAACCGGCCAATTTTTGACGATAAGACATTATACCGGCCGAGTGGCTATATTCCAATACGTTTACCGGTGTTTTGCTCAATGTTTCCAAAGCTCCTTTTGGAGTTTCAATATCGGGTTGACCAATATTTAAGTGGTATATTTTCACTCCTTTAGCCTTTGCAGCATCTGCATAAGGTACAAGTTTGCGAATCGCCGATGCTGGCAATTCAGCTCCTTTTTTTGATATTTGTGGCATTATACTATATGTTTTTTGATGTGTTATTAAAAAACATTATCTCCGCATGTACTACGGAGATAATTAATTATTTACTATTACTATCATTTTTTTTCTGCGACAACGCAATTATTGGTTGTTCGTTGGTGTGCTTTCTGGTTTAAGCACTGTTCCTTTAATTCTTAGAACCACGCGAGGGTCGTTTACAGCATTTGAAGGTACTGTTATTGTTTTGTTGAAACCTCCAATGTTGTTGGTGTTGTATTTTACCTTTATAGTTCCTGTTTGACCCGGCATTACAGGGTCTTTGGTCCAGTTAGGTGTAGTACAACCACACGATGCTTTTACTGCGCCTAATACAAGAGGTTCGTTGCCGGTGTTTTTAAATTCAAAAACGCAGTTTCCGTCAGCTCCTTTTTGTATTTTACCATAGTCGTGTGTCTTTTCTGTAAATTCAATTTTTGCACCCGATGTAGGTTCTTGTTTTTTGTCTTGAGCTTTTACTGCTCCAATCATAAAGATAGCCATAAGGCCCATTAAAAATACTTTTTTCATATTCCAAATATTTTTATCGTTAATATGTATCTGTTATTTTCTTGACTTAATTAACTGCAAAGGTACTACTTTATTATTATTACAAGCAGTTTTTTTTATATTTTATTTTTTTGTATTCTTGCTTATTGTTTATAATCAGTTGTTTATTTGTTGTGTGGTATAGCGTAAATATTGTTCGATATTATTGCGTTTTCGATATTCGGTGTGTTATATCTGCTTAGTTTTTGTAGTTTGTAGGTTAATACTTTAGTACCTATCAAGTATTGTATCTTTTGTATGTCGATGCAAAAACTTTCGTTATACCATATCGTTATTTTGCAGTCAGTTCGTGGAATATTTTTTCCAAATTGTTGTCGTTTTTTCTTATGGTCAGCACTGCAAGGTTGTTGTCTACCGCCCATTTAAATATCTTTTCGCGTATGTCGGTATCATTTGCTGCCGTTATGGTATAAGTATTGTTGCCGTTTGTTGTAACGTCTTTTATATCTTTAAGTTGTTTTATTGCGGTTATGTTTATTTCTTTGTTGAATTCTACAAAGTATTGGTTGCTTGTTTTTTGTAGCGAGTGTATGTTTTGGGTTTTGTCATCGGCCACTATCTTTCCCGAGTTTATTATTATCACTCTCGAGCATATAGCTTCCACTTCTTGCATTATGTGTGTCGATAGCATTACTATTTTCTTTTCACCTATTTTTTTTATCAGTTGGCGTATTTCTTCAAGTTGGTTTGGGTCGAGGCCTGTTGTAGGTTCGTCGAGGATAAGTACTTTCGGGTCGTGGATTAGTGCTTGAGCTATACCCACACGTTGGCGGTATCCTTTCGACAATTGTCCTATTTTTTTGTTGGCTTCTTTTGTAAGTCCGGTTAGTTCTATTATTTCTTCTACACGTTGTTTGGTTTGCTTGCCCAAGTTGTATATGCCGGCAGCAAATTCCAAAAACTCTCTCACATACATTTCCAAATACAACGGATTATGTTCGGGTAGATATCCTATGTTTCGTCGTATCTCCAATGGGTTGTCGAAAATGTTGTTTCCATAAACGCTTATGTTTCCCGATGTAGGAGGTATAAAACAAGTGATAATCTTCATCAATGTGGATTTTCCTGCACCATTGGGACCTAACAATCCTACTATTTCTCCTTCGTTGATGGAAAAACTTACTTGGTCCAAAGCTTTTTGTGTTCCGTATATTTTGCTGATATTTTCAACGTGTATCGACATAGATTGGTTGTGTTTTAAAATATTGATATATTCAAGTAACGCTTAGGATTGGCTTTAATATCGTTTATTAACGAGTCGAGAGCTTGTGTTGAGTGTTCGAGATTTTTGTATAGATTATCGTCGTTGATAAGCAATCCCAAGTTACCTTTTCCGGTGTTTATTGTATTTAATGCCGACGATAGCGACTCTAACGAACTGTTTATGTCCTTCATTGTCGACGATATATTGGAGTTGGCCAATGTATCGCTTATATTGGCAAAGTTGTCGATAATTAGGGCCAGCTTTTCGTCATTGTCGTCCAAAGTCTTCGACAAGTTTTCGATATTGCTAACGATAGTGTGTATTTTTTCTTTCTCTTTAACGGTAATGTCGTTTAGGTTTTGCGATAGCGATGCAAGGTGAGAGGTTATACTGTTGGCATTGGCTATCATCGATTGTATTTCTTTTTGCGATTTGTCGTTCAGTATTGTGTTTACTGATTCCACTACCGAGTCTAAATTCGATACTATGTTGTCCACTCTTTTGCTATATGGTTCCAACATTTTTCCTATTTCGGCAAACATCGAAGCGTCTGTTTTCGATGTCAAAGTGTCGTTTTCCGACAGATACGATTTGTAGTCGTCGCCAATAATTATACGCATGGCTTTTGATCCCAATATGTCGGAGCTATATACTTCTGCCACCGAATTGCACGGCAGTTTTATCGAAGCCGGAATATCGAAAGATACCAAAAATGTGGTCATTTGGGCATTCATGTATTGTATGTCGGTTACCTTGCCCACTTTCATACCGTTTATAAACACATAGCTTGTAGGCAACAATCCGTTTATGTTGTCGTATTTGGCATAGTATGTATTTTGCTTTTCAAATAGGTTCTTGCCTTTCAAAAAGTTTACACCCCATATCAATATAGCTATTGTCAGTATTCCTACAATTCCTATTTTTGTTTCGGTCTTTATTGTCATTATATTTGGTCGATTATTCCTTGGTTACAGCGTTATGGTTATTTTTTAGTTTTTGCGTCATTTATTTGTTTTGCTTCGTATCCCGAAATACGGTTGCCTTTATAGAATGGCACGATAAAAGCGTCTTTAAATCCCATTTCTTTTAGTTCGGCTTGTATCTGTTTTGCACGTTCTATGTCTTTTTCGTCGCCTTTGGTGTATCTTACCGTTCCATCTTGGCTATAAGTATCATAGTTGGTAACACCTTTTAGCGTAGGGTCGTTTTCGGGAAGTTTTGTTTTAGCCACTAAAAACTGTACTCTATATTTTACTACATCTTCTACCGATACCGGTGTAATTGTAGGTTCGGTATTGTCTTGTTTCGGTTTAGTTTCTTGACTGTTTTGTTGTCCGTTTGCAGTAGTATCTATTATAGTAACCTTAACTTCGAGGTTTTGTTGTTGAGTGGCAGTGGCTTGTGTAGTTGTTCCTGTTTTAGGTTGTTTTGTTGTTTCGGTAGTTGTTATCGTTTTTTTCTGTCTTTTAGGTGCCGGTATCTCCACTAGTTCCGAGTTTTCTTCGCTAGCCTTGTATTTTGCAAATGCCGATGCTATGCAGTATACATATTCGTTCTGTCCTTCTTCCGACATCATGTATTCTTCCTCTTTGGCATTGCTTATAAAGCCTATCTCGGTAAGTACTGCCGGCATCGATGTTTTATATAAAACAAATAACTCGCCTTGTTTTACACCTCGGTCGATAGTTTTTATTCTTGATTTGTATTCTCCTTGTATGTATTCGGCAAAATTCAAACTTTTTTCCAAATATGCGTTTTGGTATAAAGTAAACATTATGTAGCTTTCCGGAGCATTAGGGTCAAAGCCTTGATACTCCGAATTGTTTTTGTAGTCGTCTTCAAGTAATATATCGGCATTCTCCAAACGAGCCACTTCCATATTGGCTTTGCTTGTCGAAAGACCCATCACAAAAGTTTCGGTACCCGAAGGTTCAGTCTTTTTATGTGAGTTGGCATGTATTGAAATAAAAAGGTCGGCTTTGGCACGATTGGCCATTTGTGCACGTTCGGCCAAATCAATATCCACGTCGGTATCGCGGGTATACAAAACAGTTACGTCTTTAAAGTTTGCTTTTATGGTTTCGCCCAATTTTAGAGCTATGGATAATGTAATATCTTTTTCTTTCGACTTTTTTCCTATTGCTCCGGGTTTTTTGCCCCCATGTCCGGGGTCAATCATTACAATTTTCACCTTTTTGAGGTCTTTTTTTTGAGAAAAAACACTTCCAAAAACTACAAATAACGCAATAAATGCGAATAACAAACGTTTCATAGTCAGTAAAATATAATTTTTATTTAGAAAATTGCCATAATAATCTTATTTTTGCAAATTCAAATGCAAAGATACATTTTAATTTTTATATTTTGCAAACGAGACGATTGATAAAATACAGAATGACCAAAAAAGCCTTTATTTTTGTGGCTTTTATGCTGATCTCTTTTGTGGTTTCGGCAAGGGTAAACTATGCTATGTCTGCTAATGCCTGTTTGCCCGACGACACCACAAAAGTGGTCGGTAAAAAGATGCAGATGGTGACTTCTTCGTCTCATAAGGATACCCTTGTGGATAAAAAGAAGTTTGTAGGTAAAAAAAATATTTTCTCCGATACTCTACGCCATACCGACACCACTATTGTGTTTGTCGACTCTTTAGCCGATGTCGAATTGCCATTGTCGAAGAATGCCATTACTGATATTATAAAGTATACTGCATTAGATTCCATAGCCATAGAGCCTAATACCAAGCATGCATATATCTACAAAAAAGGTACTATTGATTATCAAGATTTGAAACTTAATGCCGACGATATTTCGGTGGATTTAGATAAGCAGATACTATATGCACAAGGTGCTCCCGACTCGGCCGGCAAGATAAAAGGAAGGCCGGTGTTTAAACAAGGCGACACCGAATACAACGCCACCAAGATAATGTATAATATCAATACCCAAAAAGGTATCATAAATGGTGTTATAACCCAAGAAGGTGAAGGATTTTTGCACGGTGACAAAGTAAAGAAAGTTAATGATTCTATAATGTACCTGAATAGTGGAAGGTTTACCACTTGCAATCATGCCGAACCTCATTTTGCCATTGAGTTTTCGAAGTCGAAACTTATTACCGGCGACAAGATAGTAACCGGACCTGCATATCTTAGCATAAGCGATGTGCCTACTCCTTTGGTGGTACCGTTTGCTTTTTTCCCTTTTACCAAGGGGCGTTCGTCGGGAGTTATAATACCATCATACGGCTGGGCTAACAACAGAGGTTTTTATTTGCGTGGTGGTGGATACTATTTTGCCATCAACGATTATGTAGATTTATTACTTGCCGGCGATATATATACCAACCTTAGCTGGGCCATCAATCCCAAAAGCAATTACTATAAACGTTATAAATACAAAGGTTCGTTGGATTTGCGATACGAAAAAACCAAGTTGGGTATAAAGGGTACCGATTCGTATAGCGAGTTTGGCGACTTTAAATTGGCATGGAATCATCAGCAGGACCCCAAAGCCAACCCAAATAGTAGGTTCTCTGCCAACGTAAATCTTGTAAGCCGTAACTATTCTAAATGGACTTCCAATACAAACGACTATTTCAACAGCACCACCAATTCAAGTATAGCTTACTCCACCACGTTGGGTAGTTACTTTAACCTATCGGCAAACTTAGGCGAATCGTACAATATCAACACTCGGGTGGTAGAACTCAAACTACCCACAATTTCGCTCAGCTCGTCGCAGTTTTATCCGTTTCGTCGAAAGAATCCTAAGGGAAGTTACAAATGGTACGAAAATATAAGCGTGTCCTATCAGATGAATGCCTCAAATAATATATCCACATTCGACTCGCTATTGCTGCAAAAAGATGTCTTTAAGGCTATGAAGAATGGTATATCGCATAGTTTGCCTGTGTCGAGTTCGGTAAAGGTGCTTAAATATTTAAACTGGACCAACAAGCTTACATACAACGAACGTTGGCATTGGAGTACCATACGCAAAGCCATCGACCCTATTACTAATAGACCTATTGTCGACACCATGTCGGGCTTTGAAGCCAATCGTGATGCCACATTCAACTCATCGTTAAACACTCGTCTATATGGTATGTTTACCTTCAAAAAGGGATATGTCAAAGCCATAAGACATGTGTTGAAACCATCGTTGTCGTTTAATTATCGTCCCGACTTTGGCAATCCCGATTTCGGATTCTGGCAAAGCTATACCGACACCTTGGGAATGGAGCATCGCTACTCCATATTCGAGCAAAGTCTTTATGGCGGACCATCGTATGGTAAAACAGGCAATATCGGTTTCAGCATAAGCAACAACTTGGAGATGAAAGTGGCATCGGCCAAAGATACCATTAGCGGAGTCAAAAAGATAGTTCTTATCGAGGATCTGACCATAGGTATGTCGTATGATATGGCCAAAGATTCGTGTAACTGGTCGTCGCTGACTGTTACCGGCCGTACCACATTGTTCAAAAGTTTGGTGCTCAACTATAGTGGATATTTTATACCATACGCATTAGACGATAATGGCGATATGACCGACCGCTTTTTATGGGATGTGGAGCATAAATTATTTAAACGCAAAAATTCGCAGTGGAATATGCAACTTAATTGGAGCGTAAATTCCAATACCTTTAGCAGTAATACTGCTGCCAACACCGCCTCGTCGACACTGATACCCACTAACGAGATTTTGCAAAGCCCCTTCAACAATCCCAATCAAATGCTTGGCAGTGTAGTGGATTTTTCGGTACCATGGAATTTCTCGGTGGCATATACTTTGAGTTTTATAAGTCAATATTATGCCAATATTATGGGCTACGAGTCCGAAGTGGTGCAAACAATATCGTTACGTGGCGATGTAAACCTTACCAAGAATTGGAAGATAGCCTTTACAACAGGCTACGACTTCGAAAGTAAAAAAATGTCCTATACATCGGTGGATATATATCGAGACTTGCATTGTTGGGAGATGAGGTTCAATTGGGTGCCATTTGGCTACTACAAGAGTTGGAACTTTACCATTAATGTGAAAGCAGGCATGTTGCAAGATCTTAAATATAATATGAGAAACAGCTATCAAGACAACCAAAATTATATATTGGAATAAAAAACAAATATTATAGATATGACTATAGAGGAAGCACAAGTAACGGTAGACAAATGGATTAAGCAGTATGGAGTACGATATTTCAACGAACTTACCAATATGGCCTTATTAACTGAAGAGGTAGGGGAGGTGGCGCGTATAATGGCGCGAACCTATGGTGAGCAATCATTTAAGGAGTCCGACAACAGCAAACAGTTGGCCGACGAATTGGCCGATGTGCTTTGGGTACTCATATGCATCGCCAACCAAACTGGGATAAACCTTACGCAGGCTTTCGAAAAAAATATCGAAAAAAAGACCACGAGAGACAACAAACGACATTTGGAAAACATAAAATTGAAATAAACCATAGATATGGAAAAATTATATTATAGCATAGGTGAGGTGGCCGAAATGTTGAACGTAGCACCATCGCTATTAAGATTTTGGGAAACAGAGTTTGACTGTATAAAACCCCACAAAAATAAAAAAGGCAACCGATATTATACTTTACAAGACATCGAGATATTACGTAAGATATATTACCTTACCAAAGAGTGTGGCTTTACCCTCGATGGTGCCAAAGAGCAACTTAAAAAGCAAGATACTATAAACGAGAAAGCTCAACTGATAGATTCGTTGGCTAATATACGTAAGTTTTTGGTAGAGTTGAAAGATCAACTTTAGGATTGCTATTGCTCTATAAATTTCTATTATAAACTCAACTATAAAGAAGTGGAGTCTTGTTGTTTGTACTATATCCTATTTAAATCAATTACAAGAACTTCACTATACGTTTTCGTAGGAATTATTCTTGTAAGTGTAGTACTAACGGGATGATAGTATAAAAGCCGAGAACAACTTTTGCAGTTATATTTGTGCTTACTTTAAGCTTCGTAAATTGTGGAATTGATTCAGATGATTATTCTCCAATTTTAATAATACCCAAATTTTGTAAAGTCAAATTCTTTCGGAATGCAATCCGGGGGAGTACGCTCCAAACAAGCTTCCTATCTGCCTTTTTTTAGGATTATTACCGCACCATAGTCTGCAATAGTGATGCGGTAGTTTTTATCATTATGATATGGATTTCTTAAAGCTCCATACGGATATTCTTTCTTGATTGTTTTTAATCTATAGGTATTCAAGCCCACACGTTGTAAATATCCCGAACATACGGTATAATAATACCCAAGTTTCAACTAGTAAGTTGAGCATGAAAGAAGAGTAGCTGAGAGAACAAGAGCTACGATACAAAATTACACATTTTATTTTTATATGGGCTAATTTTGTCACAACTTTCATACAAAATATTTTACCTCCCGACGTTGTGAAATTTTCCTCGCGAGGAATTTTGTGCAACATCACGAGGGCGTAATTCTTCTATCGGGAGGAATTTTTGCTATATATTGCTACAAAATTGACGGTATACCGTCGTACCGATGAAACCCTATTGTGAAGAGATTGATGATAGGGTCTTATGGAGACAATAGTATACAACTTGTTTTGTTGCGGTGGAAAATGTTGGTTGAGATATTCAATAGGTCTAAAAAAAAGACTGTTTTTGCATAAAAAGGATGGAGTTTTCGATTTTAATACGATAAATGAAAATATAAAAAATAGATGGATTTAAGCTCGAAAACCACTCAAAAATGCTTTACATTTCTGATAATCATTGTGTTATTTGAAAATAAGCGAAAATATGCGCAAAAAGCCTCAAAAAATGAAAATTTGGCGATAAAAATGATCATTTTTTGTGCTATTTCGGCATTTTAAGAGTGGTATGATGATTTTTTTTTCGTTTTTATTTTGGTGATAATCATAATCTTGAGAAAAAGCAATGAAAATAATTTGAAAAAAAGTTTGTGGGGAAAGAAAAAAGTTGTATCTTTGCAACCTCGAAAGACGAGAATGAGTTATTTGAAAAAATGAATTATATCCTGCCGATGTAGCTCAGTTGGCCAGAGCACGTGATTTGTAATCTCGGGGTCGGGGGTTCGAATCCCTCCATCGGCTCGCAAACCTCGAAAGTAAATTATAGAGGAGCGAAGGGGAAGTCGCATAGCGGCAATTGCAACAGACTGTAAATCTGTCCTCGGAAGAGTTCGGTGGTTCGAGTCCACCCTTCCCCACAACACACATAAGCGGAAGTAGCTCATTTGGTAGAGCGATAGCCTTCCAAGCTATAGGTGGCGGGTTCGAGCCCCGTCTTCCGCTCGAGAAAGCTACTGAAGACACGGACGGAGGAGAGAAGCATTCTTTTCGTTCGTTTTTTTTGCTAAACAAATGCCGTTGTAGCTCAGTGGTAGAGCACTTCCTTGGTAAGGAAGGGGTCACGAGTTCAACTCTCGTCAATGGCTCTAGATAAATAAACTTTTGCATCGTATGCAAAGTATATATCACAAAGAAAATTGGGCGGAGAATATCTTGCTTGGTTTTCTTTGAAAATGTGTAAGTTTGTATTGTGTAAAAGTTGCATTAAAAAGATTAATATATTTATAAACATTTAATACAGAAATACAATGGCAAAAGAAAAATTCGATCGTTCCAAACCGCACGTAAACATTGGTACAATCGGTCACGTTGACCACGGTAAAACTACTTTGACCACTGCTATTACAAAAGTATTGGCTGAAAAGGGTTTGTCTGAAGCAAAAGATTTCGATTCTATCGACTCTGCTCCAGAAGAAAAAGAAAGAGGTATTACTATTAATACTGCTCACGTTGAGTATCAAACTGAAACTCGTCACTACGCTCACGTTGACTGTCCTGGTCACGCTGACTACGTAAAAAACATGGTAACAGGTGCTGCTCAGATGGACGGTGCTATCTTGGTTGTTGCTGCAACTGATGGTCCTATGCCTCAAACTCGTGAACACATCCTTTTGGC
>JAFZFU010000008.1 GCA_017555745.1 Bacteroidales bacterium | reverse complement strand
GATGTCTGCAAACGATATTCCTACGGAATTATCAAGTTTTACCCCAAACCCCAAAGAAGTTATTTCTGGATTTGGCATAAACGTATGTTGGGGTATAAAGTTCTAAGTACATAAACATTATAAGCCGTGCTTTGGCTACACCTGAGGCACGACTTTTAAAATAAAATACGTACAATGTTTATACTTATAATAACGACAATACCTAACTCCATAGTAAATAAACTCTGATTAAAAACCATAACCAAATAAACTGAAAAACCCAAAAGCCTTGCAATGACGGTAAGCAAAATACACCTGCATGGCAACGACAAAAAAGAGGTGCAACCGCAAGAAGTGTGGCCAAAATTGTAATAATATATTGGGCGTATGCTATACGCCTGTACGGATATATAGGTAGATAAATGTAGGGGCGAATCGCATTTGCCCGGCATAATACATTTGCCCAAATATTCATGGCAAAATTCATGGTATACCGTCAACTCCGCCACACCCGGGTATGAAACCGTTGACGGTATACCGTCGCGAAAACTAAACCCTGGCATAAAAAAACGGTGTCATTGCTTGTTTTCTCATTGGTCAGCGAATGGTATGCAACCATAGTCAGCGTTCCATTCTAGAGCTGTCAAATACACAATGATTTATTATTACCTTGAAACAAGTAGTATCCATAAATGGAGCAAATCCCAAGGCGGCATGCGACGATTGGTCGGGATATATATCGCAGGAATATTTGTCCAATAATATTTTCCATACAAGTTCTGTGCAATACATCTTGGTGTTGTCGGCGAGGTCGAAACTATTGTCAAACGGCACTTTGTCTTGCAAATAGCGTTTGGCTTCGGTTGTAATAAGTGTGCCGCCATCGGTTTCTGCTCCCAAATACCTTACCACTACAATACTGCAAGGTTTACTGTCGGCAAAAAAACTATTCAACGAAGAGCGTTGCACACCATCGTAATCGGACAAGGTAGACGACACAGAATGTATAACATAAGGTGCTCCATCATCGAGTACCACAATACCACAATGCGACAAAGAATATGGCTCGTTGAGAATTTCGACTATCTTGTTGCTTACAAATCCAAAACCTTTCCTAAGTATTATATCGCCATTGCACAGCATAACCACTTCGGCCGATGATAATTTATCGGACTCATAAGCCGAATCGGGTGTGGCTTTGCCCACTGCCACACATACTACTGCGACTACTGCCAACAATAGTGTTATCGCCAATATTGTACGTTTCAACTTTTTCATCATCACACTTAGGTTATTTTCGTTTTGCAAAGGTATGATTTTTATTTTGAATATACAAACACTACTTTAAAGAGAATATTTTAGGCAAATCTGTTTTATTATTATTAAAAACGTAATTAATTGATAAAAAATGTGTATTTTTGCATACCTAACTGATAATAAATATGAAGCTGCAAGACATTGTAATACAATTTAAAAACTTCTTTCGAAGTAAAAGTTTTTTATCCAATATTATACTTATAAATGTTGCCGTATGGTTGGCAACACTTCTTTTTGGGATAATAGGTTTTTTATTTGCGCTAAACAAAGGTGCCATTGACGGCTATGTATACGACTATTTTGCACTGTCGTCGAACTTTTCGGCACTGATACGCAAGCCATGGAGCATTGTAAGCTATATGTTTTTGCATTCCAATGTGTTTCATCTTTTATTTAATATGCTTATGTTGTACTGCGGAGGTATTTTATTTTCGCAATACATGGGGCAAAAAAAACTTATACGCACATATTTTGCAAGTGGCATAGCCGGAGGACTTTTATTTATGGTGGCATGGAATATATTTCCGGTTTTCTCTCATACTTCGTCTGTGGTAGTTGGAGCCTCGGCAGCAGTATTGGGAGTGTTTGTAGCTGTGGCCACCTATATCCCGAACTATTCGGTAAATTTGTTACTTATAGGAAACACTAAACTAAAATATGTGGCAATAGCATTGGTAATACTCGATTTATTAAGCATATCGAAAGGCAATGCCGGAGGACATTTTGCCCACATCGGTGGGGCGTTATATGGTTTCTTATCTATATATCTACCACGACAAATACACTTTAAGAAACCGGATCGTGTGTTTAAGAAAGTGATAAAAAACAATAAGAAAACAACACACCAACGCCCTCTTTCGGACGAAGAATACAACAGAAGAAGAGCCGAAGAACAAAAAAGAATAGATACAATACTAGATAAAATATCCAAGTCGGGATACGACAAACTAAGCAAAGAAGAAAAAGAGTTTCTTTTTAAATCATCACAAAAATAATAGAGCCAATGAAAAAGTTTATATCTACATTTGTACTTATAATCAATGCTATTTTTGCAGTTTTACTGCTTGCCTCTACACTTGCAGGCAGTGTTAAACCATCGACATGCATGTGGATATCGTTGCTAAGCTATTGCTATGTTCCACTGCTTGTGGCAAACATAGTTTTTATGCTTTTTTGGCTTTTCTTTGCAAACAAATATTTTCTGGTATCGCTCGTGGCCATCGTTATCCGTTGGAGTTTTATACCATTATATATACAACTATCCGGCAACGGACAGATTACCGACGAGCGTTTGATGCGCATTATGAGTTTTAATGTACACCGTTTTACAAAAAAAGACGATGCTTGCGTACAAACCATTGGCATGGTAAAAGAACGTATGCCCAACGTAATATGCTTTCAAGAGTTTGCCGCCATGCCGGGCAAAGTAAACGTATACGATAGTCTTCGCCGAGAAGGCTATAACTACAACTACAGTCACATACGCAAAAACAAACAGCCCCGTGGCACAAGCATATTTTCGAAATACCCGATAATAAAAGCCGGCAATATAGATTCTACAAGATGTATATACGCAGATGTAAAAATATCGGCAGACACCATTAGGATATACAACGTACACCTGTCGTCGTATCGTTTAGACGAAGAAGACCGCGATGAAATAGACCGCATAAAACATGGCGACATGACCGAAAGCAGCAAAAAAACCCTGCACAAATTTAAAACCACTGCCATCAAACACCAGCAAGAAACCGACATACTGCTAAAACATATAGCCGATTCGCCTTACAAAACAATAATGTGTGGCGACTTTAACGACACCCCGGCATCGTATGTATACCAAAAGATGAAAGGGATATACAACGACAGCTATGTAGAAAAAGGTAAAGGACTTAGCACTACATACAATGGTATATTCCCGGCATTTAGAATAGACTATATACTACACCACAACGACTTTATTACCGATTCGTACAACAGAATAAAGACCGACATATCAGACCACTACCCTATACTTGTATCAATACAAACCACAACACAACAATGAACACCGGCGAACGATATCAACGAGTAATAGCGTTTTTTGAAAAAGAACGACCCATTGCCAATAGTGAACTTAACTACCGCAACCCTTTTGAATTATTGGTGGCAGTGATACTATCGGCACAGTGTACGGACAAACGCGTAAACATGATAACCCCTGCCCTATTCGAAGCCTACCCTGACGCCGAAAGCATGGCATCGGCATCGGCCGAAGATATTTTTGAATACATAAAATCGGTATCGTATCCCAACAACAAAAGCCGACATTTAGCAGCCATGTCACGTACCTTGCTGCAAGAATTTGGCGGAATAGTACCCGACGATATCAATCAACTACAACGCCTGCAAGGCGTGGGGTGCAAAACAGCCAACGTAATAGCCTCGGTAATATACAACAAACCTACTATGGCTGTAGACACTCATGTATTTAGAGTGGCCAACCGAATAGGTCTGACCACCAACTCGAAAACACCGCTACAAACCGAGCTGACACTTACCAAACACATACCGGCAGACAAAATACCGATAGCACACCATTGGCTTATACTTCACGGACGATATGTATGCACAGCTCGCAAACCCAAATGTATGGAGTGTGGAATAAACGAAGTATGTAAATACTTTACATCTAAACTCAAAGCCGGCAACAGAAATACAGAAACAGACAAATAGAATATCAAGCATATAAAAACATATATACTACTATGAAACAATTAATAAAATACTTTCCCAATATCGATGCTGAACAACGCGAACGCTTTGCAGTCCTTCCGCAACTATATTCGGAATGGAATGAAAAAATAAACGTAATATCGCGTAAAGATATCGAGAATCTTTACGAACGCCATATTATACACTCGTTGGGTATAACTAAAGTGATGCCTTTTATACCCGATGCCAAAATACTCGACGTTGGTACCGGTGGCGGATTTCCGGGTATACCTCTGGCCATTATGTTTCCCAAAACACAGTTTATGCTTATCGACTCGATAGGTAAAAAAATAAAGGTAGTAAACGCTGTGGCCGAAGCATTGCAATTGAAAAATGTGGTAGCTCAGCAAATACGTGCCGAACAAGTAAAAGGGAAATTTGATTTTGTAGTATGTCGTGCCGTAACCAACATGAACGACTTTGCGCCATGGGTGCAAAGCAAAATATCAAACACCAATAAACACGCACTGCAAAATGGAATATTATGTCTGAAAGGCGGCGACCTACAAGAAGAACTGAAACCCTTTGGCGATAAAGCCACCGTATACGATCTAAACAAGTTTTTTAACGAAGAGTTTTACGAAACCAAAAAGGTAGTACACCTTACATTTCAAAAATAATTCCATTGCTGTAGTATTAAAATATATGCCACACTACAACCACATATCGGTAGCAGTGCCTGCCATGGACGAACTCGACACCATGCCTTTACTGATAGAGAGCTTAAAAAAGCAATCGTTCGGCAATTTCGACCTATATGTATGTGTCAACAATCCCGACGATTGGTGGAATAGTGCCGATAAAACCGATATCGTAAACAACAACATACAACTTATAAATCTACTTAATAGCACTAACGACATAAAGATAACCATTATAGACAAATGCACCAAAGGTAATGGTTGGACGGGCAAGAAGAAAGGTGTGGGTATGGCTCGAAAGTTGCTTTTTGACAGAATAATAGCCGATCACAACTCCGACAACATAATAGTAAGTATGGATGCCGACACCACCTTTGGACCGGACTACTTACAGTCCATAATAGAAAAATTCAATACCACGTCGCATCTTTCGGCTATGGCAGTGCCATACTATCATCCTTTGAGCGAGAACAACAACTGCAATCGCGCCATATTACGATACGAATTATATATGAGATATTATATGCTCCAATTATTACGTATACGGTCGCCTTATGCCTTTACAGCCTTAGGCTCGGCAATGGCATTTACACCAAAAGCCTATAACTTGGCCGGTGGCATAACACCACTCGAAGGAGGCGAAGACTTTTACCTTATGCAAAAGTTCTGTAAAACAGGCCTGATATCGATATCAAATACAGAAGTGGTATATCCCTCAAGTCGTACAAGTCATCGTGTGCCTTTCGGCACCGGTCCCGCTGTAAACAAAGGTATAACAGAGCAAGAAAAATCGTATCCTTTTTATCCCTCAATACTGTTTGATAATATAAAAGAAACCTTCTACAGCTTTGACCGCTTATATCAAAACGACTATACAACCCCGATGACCGTTTTTTTGCAAAACCAACTAAAGACCACTGATATTTGGCTTCCCCTACGTAAGAACTACAAAAAAGCAGACCTTTTTGTAAAAGCATGCACCGAACGTGTGGATGGATTAAGGATACTACAATATCTAAAACAAGAATATAACAACAATTACCAAACCTGCATAAACTCCGAAATATTCCTTAAAGAATATTGCCATAGCCAAAACATAACACTTCCCGATGATTTTTCGTTATCACAATCCCCTATAGGCATTATAAACGATATACGCAATATCCTCTTTCATAAAGAAAATAGAATGCGTGAAGAGTGGGATAATAAAAGATTGAAAGATTAATATTTAGGTACTAAAACACCCTCTTATCAATCATCCAACCTATAAAACATAAAACCAAGGAAAAAGCGAGGGCCGGAAGGAAAATCGGCTTGAGGATTGGATATTTTTATCACATAATCCATTTTGAAAGTTAAATGCATCTTTTCACTCAAAGCATACTCCACACCCACTATTGGAGAGAGAGCCATAAAAGTATATTCGCGATACGACACATTGTTTTCGACTACAAAATCATCGGCAGGGACGTCTTGTAATATGATATGTTCCATAGCCCCTCCTCCGGCTACTACCCCTACGAAAGGCCACAATCTACCCAACTCCCATACACAATCGGCCAATACACCGCCCCAGCTTACCGATGCAGTTGTACCCTGAATGCCATAACGAAGATTAGACACATAGCCCTCTCCTCCTACTCGCAAATGCTTGCCAAAATGCAAACGAGCAGAGCCTCCTATTCCAAAGGGAATACCTTCCACATTAGAGGTGGTAATATAATTACCCTGTATAGTCTGCAAATCAAAACTATTGCTTTTCAAATAGCCGGTATGTATCATCATTCCACCCGAAAAGCCTCGATACTTTAACCCACCTTGTGCCAAAACTGATGATAAAATAGATATTAAAAAGAAAACAACAATTACATATTTCTTATTCATACAGATTGATTTACCCTATGGTTTTATAATTCTACCGATTATCAATATTGCCAATATCACAAGCGATATATCCGATGCCACAGCCCAAAATGGAGTTCTGAACACTTGATACAATATTAATAACGGCAGTGAACACACTGCCGTTATTAACACCAATTTATCTTTTTTGTTTTTCATTCTACTGAAAGATATAACTTTATGCCTTTCTTACCCATACATCTACCGGCATACCATCTATTATTTCGATAGTTTGTTTTTCTGCCGAAGATATAGAGGCTACAAGAGTAAGTGTAGCTGTAAGAGTTTCAGAACAGATGTAGTCCATATAATTCTTCACTGCATCGTTCCACTCAGCATTTTCAACAAGGTCTACCAATATCTTATCGGTAACTTCGAAATCACTTTCTTTACGTATATTTTGAATACGATTTACAAGTTCACGAGCTATACCTTCTTCTTTAAGTTCTTTGGATATAGTAATATCCAAAGCTACAGTAAGACTACCTTCGTTGGCTACTACCCAACCCGGAATGTCTTGAGTAGCTATTTCCACATCGGTCAATAATAATTCTACAGATTGACCTTCTACTTCGAAATTATATTTTCCTTCTACTTCAATCTTAGCAATATCATCTTGCGAGAACTGAGCCACAACAGCCGATATCGCTTTCATTATCTTACCATATTTTGGTCCTAATGTTTTGAAGTTAGGTTTAATACGTTTCACCAATATATTATTCGAAGCTTCCATAAATTCTATATCTTTTACGTTTACTTCGGAGCATATAAGGTTACTTACAGCATTTATCTGAGCTTTTGTGTGGTCGTTGCTTTCAGGAATCATTATTTTAGCAAGCGGCTGACGTACTCTTATGTTTGTCTTCTTTCTCAACGAAAGAACCATAGAAGATATTTGTTGAGCCAATTGCATACGTTCTTCCAAAGCCTTGTCTATAAGAGTTTCATCGGCAACAGGGAATGCGGCATGGTGTACAGATTCTACTTTTATCTTGCCCGATACTGTGTTAAGGTCAGTAAATAATCTTTCGCCAAAGAATGGAGCTATAGGAGACATCAAGCGAGACAATGCTTCCAAGCAAGTGTAAAGAGTTTGGTAAGCCGATATTTTATCTTCAGTATATTCACCTTTCCAAAATCTTCTTCTACACAAACGTACATACCAGTTGCTCAAATAAGCATCCACAAAATCTTGAATAGCACGACCGGCCTTTGTAGGTTCATAGTCGTTGTAGTATGTATCTACATTCTTTATAAGAGTGTTCAACTCCGAAAGAATCCAACGGTCTATTTCAGGACGTTTTTCTATAGGCAAATCAGTTTCGCTATAAGTGAAGCCATCAATATTAGCATATAATGCAAAGAAACTATAGGTGTTATATAGAGTACCGAACAATTTACGACGTACCTCATCCACACCTTCAAGGTCAAATTTCAGGTTATCCCATGGTTGAGAGTTAGTAATCATATACCAGCGAGTGGCATCGGGGCCGTATTTGGCAATGGTTTCGAATGGGTCTACAGCGTTGCCTAAACGTTTAGACATTTTGTTGCCATTTTTATCCAAAACAAGTCCGTTCGAAACAACGTTTTTGTATGCCACAGAGTCGAAAATCATTGTAGCGATAGCGTGTAGAGTGAAGAACCAACCACGAGTTTGGTCTACACCTTCTGCAATAAAATCAGCAGGGAATATTTTGTCGGTCATGTATCCTTCTTGTCCCATATAGTGATATTGAGCAAAAGGCATAGCACCACTATCAAACCATACGTCGATAAGGTCAGTTTCGCGATACATCTTTTCACCACTTAGCGATACAAGCACTACATTGTCGATATATGGGCGGTGAAGGTCGAAAGACTTATAGTCGGCAGACTTGTAAGGATTATCTTTCATAAAGCCTGCTGCTATGGATTTGTCTATCTCAGTACGCAACTGCTCAACGCTACCTATACATATTTCTTCTTTGCCATCTTCGGTACGCCAAATAGGAAGTGGAGTACCCCAATAACGCGAACGGCTTAGGTTCCAATCCACAAGGTTTTCAAGCCAGTTGCCAAAACGACCACTACCGGTAGCTTCGGGCTTCCAGTTGATAGTCTTGTTCAGCTCTATCATTCTATCCTTAAGCGATGTGGTGCGTATAAACCAGCTATCCAATGGGTAGTAAAGCACAGGCTTGTCGGTACGCCAGCAGTGAGGATAGCTGTGTGTATGTTTCTCTATCTTGAATACCTTATTTTGCGATTTCAGCATTATACATAGGCGAACGTCCAAGTTTTCGGCCTTTTGTGCAGCAGTTTCGTCGTATTTTCCATTGGTTGTAAACTGTGGGTCGTAGGCATTCTTCACCCATTGACCTTGGTATTCCTTGTATTCATCTACGTGTACAAACTCCTT
>JAFZFU010000089.1 GCA_017555745.1 Bacteroidales bacterium | reverse complement strand
GTATCCATTCGTGGCAATTGCGAGCGTTCCAAACAAATGTACATATTATCCTTGGAATCGATTTCGAAAGAATGCAGGTAGACAGAAATCATTTCATTCAAGTCGTATTCCCAAGTTTTGTCAAATATATATGCACTTGCAATAACGCTATCGAAATTTGGCGTTAGCTTGATAAGTTGCCAGTTCCATACACTCGAACGCTCCAAAGGGATATCCAACTGCTTTTCGCCACCATTAATCAGCATTCGACGCGAAACAAGATTACCCTCTGTAGGCGACCAAATATAAATTCCGTCGGGACAGGTGTCGCAATAAGAAGCATATAAATCGTATGTTCTACGAAGCAGAATAATATTTCCTTCGCTATCGATATTGAACGACATAGGAGAATCTCGTGTCACCAAATTGTTATCTTTCAACAGCGAGCCATCGGGCTTAACATAGGCATCCATAAAGAAAAGTTCGTCAATAATGCTGCCATCTTTTAAATCTAAAGTGATTAATGCATTTGTTCCATAATGGTTTACATTCAAACTATCGGGATATTGAGGAAAACGATCGGCAGTGGTAAGGAGCGTATCGAAGTAATAGACCACATTTGTGCTGCCATAGCCTTCATCAAAAGGATAATAAATGCCGGTATACACCATAATGGCAGAGTCGCCTTTCATTCTTATTGTCCACGAATCCATGTCGGAATAACTAGAATACAACTCCTTGTGCCATACAAGATCGCCATTTGGAGAATATTTGGCAATAAGAGTACTGCGGTTGCGTTGTGCCGAAAAAGGAAGTATTCCAGATGTTTCGTCGGTGCCACCATCCCAATGGGCTCCGCCAATAAACTGACCAAGTATGTAAACGTTACCCTCGCTATCCATTACCGAGCCGAGTATTTCATTTACAGGAGTGCCGTCGCTATTGTCAGGGCCATAATAGCTTCGCACCCAATCAAACCCTTGTGCTTTAGACGAAAAAGCAAACACAACGAATGCCACTAAAAAAATATACTTCTTAATATTTGCACACAATAACTTACCATTATTTTGCACCTTTACTGCTAAAAGCATAGGCCCACCTTGTAATTTCGACTTATTCATAATTTTACATTTAGTTTCATATTCTATTTGCATATAAGACTGCTTTTTTGCCCAAACAAGTAGTTAAACATCCGTTAAATGATGTTATCTTGTATATATCGAAATAAAATTACTTTCTTTTATTCCAAATCGGTCGTTAGAAAAATTGCTTTAGAAGCAACTTCCAAAAGTTAGCTTAACAAAATTATCACATTTTAACGCCACACCATTTAACTTGGAGAATAGCGTATTTGAGTACTACGACATTTTTTTGTATAAATAAAGCATTTTAGCGAGGTTATCACCGCAACGAATTGATAATCAAATACAGGTCATTTTCCAATAAATCAACGGCAGTGTTTTTGGAGTGTCATAGGGTATGAAATACGCGATGATAGGGTGTGCATTGAAGCATGATAGGGCGTTTTTGCACTGATGATAGGGTATTCTTCAATCCATCCGCACCTTTTTCAAAAAGCATGGGGATGGTTTTCAAAAAGCATGGGCATAGTTTTGTAAAACCATGGGGATGTTTTTACAAAACCATTCCCTTCTTTTTTGGTACAACCGGCCATTTTTTAGCATAAAAAGGGGAAATTTCATCAGCAAAAAAGAGCGTTTTTGAGGCATATTCAACCATATTTTAGAACTCAAATTTAACATTAAAAGAAGAGCGTTTAACATTTCTCTTTAACGATAGACCACTTATAGAACGAAACATTGAAAGCATGCACAAGTTGCCCATATCGAAAAAAAATCGTACATTTGCATTGCAAAACCAATAGATACAATATGGAAAAAACATAGTAGCGATTGCATTATAACGATGTGATAATTACTATACAATGATAATAAAAACACGAAATACAGATGTCAATAGAACGCGAAATATTTTATCAAAAAATAGCGCAAACCACCTCCTCGCCTATCGGATTAGAGATAGAAAAAGCTCAAGGATGCTATATGTATTCGCCCGATGGCAAACGCTATATCGACCTTATATCGGGTGTGGCAGTAAGCAATGTGGGGCATTGCCACCCAAAAGTGGTTGAAGCAGTGCAGGAACAAACCTCAAAATATATGCACCTGATGGTGTATGGCGAATATATACAAAGTCCGCAAGTGCAATATGCCGACATGCTTACATCATTATTGCCGGAATCGCTAAACAATATTTATTATGTAAACAGTGGTAGCGAAGCCGTCGAAGGAGCGCTGAAACTTGCCAAGCGTTACACGGGCCGAGGCGAGATAATACACACCACCAATGCCTATCATGGCAGCACACATGGTGCAATAAGCATTATGGGCAACGAAGATTTCAGATATGCCTTTCGACCTTTACTGCCCGGCACACGAGCTATACGTTTCAACAACTTCGACGACTTGCAATACATCACTACGCAAACGGCTTGCGTTATCCTCGACCCTCTACAATCCGAAAACGGACTTATGATACCCGCCGAGGGGTATATGGAAGAGTTGCGCAAACGTTGCACCGCCACCGGAACACTGCTTATTTTCGACGAAGTGCAAACAGGATTTGGCCGCACAGGCTCTATGTTTTACCTAAACAAAACCGTTGTGCCCGACATACTTGTAATGGCCAAGGCCATGGGCGGAGGCATGCCGATAGGTGCTTTTGTAAGTTCGAAAGAGATAATGAATTCGCTAACATACAACCCTATATTGGGTCACATCACCACATTTGGCGGCCACCCCGTAAGTTGTGCGGCGGCATTGGCATCGCTAAAAGTGATAGTAGACGAAAAATTATGGGAAAATGCCGAAGAAAAAGGCAAACGTTTCGAAGATGCTTTGAAGCACAACAATAAACTTACGGGCATACGCCGACAAGGTTTGTTTTTGGCTTGCGACCTCGAAACCGAAGAGGTGTATTGGCAACTTCTCAGCCGCTTTATCCACAACGGATTGGTTACCGACTCGTTTCTTTACAAACTAAACTCGTTTAGGATAGCACCTCCTCTAACAATATCGTCGGCCGAAACCGACCAAGCAATAGAATTAATCATCAAAAGTTTAAACGAAATATAAAACAATAAAACACAATATAACTATGAACTTGACAAATAAGATATTGATATTATGCATAGCATTATGCTTAGGCATAAAAAGTGGCAAAGCACAAGAGGTACAACCCACATGGCAATCTATCAACGAACGCGGCTATCCAGAATGGTTTAGCGATGCCAAGTTAGGAATATTTATCCATTGGGGAGTATATTCGGTACCGGCGTATGCCGGAATAGAAGGTTATGGCGAATGGTACTATCGCGGACTTATGGTAGGCGACACCGTTCGTATCAACTTCCAAAACAAAACATATGGCGATGGCATTACCTATCGCGACTTCGATAAATTATTTAAAGCCGAGCTATGGAATCCCAACGAATGGGCCGAAATATTCGCACAAAGTGGTGCAAAATATGTACTGCTTGTTACCAAACACCACGATGGCTACTGCCTATGGGACAGCAAATACCAACCCAATTGGAACAGTGTGGTGGGCGGTCCGAAACGCAACATAGTAAGCGAACTAACCGAAGCAGTACGCAACAAAGGCATAAAAATGGGCTTTTACTATTCGCTAACCGAATGGACCAACCCCAAACATATATGGATGCAAGACCCCGACGACTCGATAGGCAACTATGTGGAAACATATATGATACCACAATTTAAAGAATTGGTAGACCGCTACAAACCATCGGTTATTTTCACCGACGGCGAGTGGAACAACAAAGCCACCGACTTTAAAGCCGAAGAATTGATTTCGTGGTACTACAATACCGTTGGTGCCGAAGCCATAGTAAACGACCGTTGGGGAGCAGGCACCGAACATGGTTTCCGCACACCCGAATATAGCTCGGGCATTTTACAAACCGACCGTCCTTGGGCCGAATGTAGAGGCATAGGACGCTCGTTTGCCTACAACCGTCGTGAGCCCCTAAGCAACTACCTTACATCAAAAGAGTTGATACAACACTTTTCGAAATTGGTGGCAGCAGGTGGCGGAATGACATTGAATGTAGGCCCTACTGCCGATGGCAAAATACCTCTCATTCAACAAGAACGATTGAAAGACCTTGGCGATTGGCTTAAAATAAATGGCGAAGCAATATATGAAACACGTCCTTTCAGCCACTTCTATGAATACGAACAAGTGGAAATAACACGTACCGACAGCGTACTTAACTTTAATTGGAAACGCAACTCGCCCGACAAACGAATAAGCTACGACAATTTTGATGCCGAATGGAATGGCACCATAATACCTCAATATAACGAAAAATATACTTTCGAGATAGAAGCCGAAGACTATGCAATGGTAATAGTTGGCAACGACACCATAATAAACTACACCAAACCCACAACCAACGCCACCGAAAGCAATGCCGAAGAAGCGCAAAAACACAATGCCACCAAGGCTACCTTAAAACTAAAAAAAGGCGAAACATATCCTATAAAAGTGCTATACAAAGAAACCAATTTAGAAGCAGTAATGAAACTATGGTGGCAATCGAAAAGCCAAGAAAAAGAATATGTTAAACCTATCGAAGGCTTTGCGGCAAGATATACTTGCATGCAACCCGTGGTATGCTACACCACCAAAGGCAACAACATATATGCCATGGCACTTAAATACCCCGAAGAAACATTGACATTGCAAAACATCGAACAACCTTCGAAAGATATGAAGGTAACCCTATTAGGTTGCAGCAAAGAACTAAAATGGAACTACAACAACGATACAAAAACACTAACAATCGATACAAAAACACTAAAATATTCCGACCTTAAAAGCGATGCAGTGTGGGTATTTAAACTAAGCAACTAATAAAAGTTCAAGCATATAAAGATACGCTGATAAATAAATATTGTAATAGAGATTGATATTAAAGAAAAAATTTGTAACTTTGCAAATCTTTTGAAGAATAGAAAACGAATAAATAATATAGTATATACATTAAATAATAAATACAATGAACAAATTTGATCCAGCAACTAACATTCAAAAATTAGATGGTAGAGATCCTTTCAGAGGCGTTAACCCATCTATTAGCGATAGTGCTACATTCGCATTCGAAAAAGCACATCTTATGACAGATACTTTCCACGGCGAAACAGAAGGTTACTTCTTATATTCTCGTCACTGGAATCCAAGCAACATGGCATTGTGTAATGCTTTGGCAGCTATGGAAGGTACCGAAGCAGCTTGGGTAACAGGCTCGGGTATGGCTGCTATCACTTGTGCTTTGCTTCACGAAGTAAAACAAGGCGACCACATAGTTAGCTCTATGACTACATACGGTGGTACTTTTGCTTTCTTGAGCAACTACATAAAGAAGTGGGGTGTTGAAGTTACTTTCGTTAACTTCCAAGATTTGGACGCTGTAAAAGCAGCTATCCGTCCTAATACCAAAGTGCTTTATACCGAAACAATGAACAACCCTTTGCTTCGCATTGCCAACATTCCCGAACTTAGCAAAATAGCTCACGAAAACGGAGCTCGTTTGTTGGTCGACAATACTTTCACTCCTATGATATTCAGCCCTTATCAATTAGGTGCCGACGTAGTAGTATATAGCATGACTAAATTTATCAACGGTAAGAACGACTGCGTGGCAGGTGCAATATGCGGTACAGCCGAATACATCAACTCTCTTATCGATGTAAACGATGGTACAGCTATGCTTTTAGGTCCGGTATTAGACCCAATGCGTTCTTCGTCGATATTGAAAAACTTACATACTCTTCACATCCGCATGCAAAAACACAGCGAAAACGCTATGTATCTTGCTAATCGTTTTAAAGAAGTTGGTTTCAAATACAACTATCCCGGATTGCCAGAACACGTTGACCACGAATTGTTCAAGAGCATGATGAACCCCGGCTACGGATTTGGCGGTATGATTTCTATCGATATGGAAACAGCTGACGCTGCAAGCCGTATAATGGAAATAATGCAAGACAAAGGCGTTGGATACCTTGCTGTATCTTTAGGCTACTTCAAAACTTTATTCTCTAATAGCGGTAAATCAACTTCGAGCGAAGTACCTGAAGAGCTACAAAAAGAAATGGGTATGAGCGAAGGTTTGATACGTTTCAGCGTAGGTTTGGACAACGATATAGAACGTACTTTCCAAATGATAGCTGAAGCTGTTGAAGAATCAAAAAGATAATTTCAATAAAACAAGGAATAGTAAAAGGAATGAGAATTAAGTAAATCTCATTCCTTTTTTCTCTTAAACTGAATATAACACAAACAAATACAACTATAAAAAACATAACGAACTAATAAGACGATGAAAAAAGTAATTCCTTTTATTGTTGCCGTTGTAGTGTCTTTAACAGCTGCTGCACAATCAACAAAAAACAATACTGTAAGCATTACCTACAACGACACCACAGCCACCGTTGTTGTCGACGATGACATTGCACAGTATATCACACCTACCATCAGCGGTGCGCACGTATCGATAGCACAAAGTAGCGATGTGGCAACAGAAATCACATACACTTTGAGTGGTACATCCAACGATGGTGAATTTTATATGTCGGGGTCTTACAAGGCTACCATAGAATTAAACGGCCTAACCCTAACAAATCAAAATCCCGTTTACAGTGGAGCCGCAATACATATCGAAAACGGCAAACGTATAAAAGTTAAGGTAGCCACAGGCACTACCAACACCCTTGTAGACGCTGCAAGCGGATCGCAAAAAGGTTGTTTTTATGTAAAAGGACATCCCGAATTTAAAGAATTCGGCACACTAAACGTTGTCGGCAATGTAAAACATGCCATAAAAGCAGGCGAATATATTTCGGTAAAAGAAGCCACTATCAATGTAACATCTGCCGTAGGCGATGGCATATCGTGCAACCAATACTTTCTTATGGAAAGCGGCTCCATCAATATCAGCGGTACTGCTGACGATGGTTTGCAATGCGATATCGACGGCGATGCATCTACCGGCATGACCGAAGACCATGAAGACGAAGACACCGGAAACATTTATATCAGCGGCGGAAACATTAACATCAACTGCCCGGGTATTGCTGCCAAAGGTATAAAAGCCGAAGGCGACATATACATTTCCGACGAAGTTGTTATCAATGTTACCACAAGCGGCAAGGGCCGATGGGACGAAGACGACTTAGAAACCAGCGCAGCTTGCGGCATAAGCGCCGATGGCAATATAACTATATCAGGTGGTACTATAGACCTTATAGCTACCGGCTCGGGTGGTAAAGGTATCAAATGCGATGGTATATTAGATATAAGCGGTGGCGATATAACAGTGGCTACCAGCGGTGGACTTTATTACAACAATGGTACTACAGAAAATACCAACTATACCGGCAATACCGATAATGTGAACAACGCTTACTATTCTTCGCCAAAAGGTATAAGAGTAGGTGTTAAAACCCAAAATGGCAACAGCTATACCTACAGTGGCGGCTTAATTATAAGTGGCGGTAAAATCGTAGTAACCACCACAGGCACCAACGGCGAAGGTATAGAATGTAAAAACACATTGAATATCAGTGGTGGCGAAGTATACGTATATGCTTACGACGATGGTATAAATGCAGGACAAGATTTGACAATTACGGGAGGTTATGTTTATGCTCGTTCTACACGAAACGACGGTATGGATGCCAACGGCGACCTTTATATCAAAGGCGGATTGGTATATGCCATAGGCTCGCAAACACCCGAAGTGGCTCTTGATGCCAACAGCGAAGAAGGAAAACATCTTTATATCAGCGGCGGTGTAGTTATTGCCGTTGGCGGAGTAGAACAAGGCTCTCAATTGTCTCAAACATGTTATCAATCATCTTCGGTTTCGAACGACACATGGTACTCTTTAAGCTATGGCGACGAAGTTATTGCATTTTATGTACCCACAACAAGCAACACCGGAGGGTATCCCGGCTTTGCACCCGGTGGTCCCGGCGGTGGTGGTCCGGGAGGTCCCGGCGGTCCCGGTGGCAGCTCTAACGGTATATTTATTTCGGTACCCTCTACTCCTACTCTATCAAGCGGTGTTGCAGTAAGTGGCGGCAATAGCATTTTCGAAGAAAACTGCTATCTTGATGCCGTTACAAGCCAAGGCTCCGATGTAGCACTAAGCATCATCAGCGGTAGCGGCAGTGGTGGCGGTGGCGATACCACTGCCATAACCGATAATGATATGGAAGATATCAAAATCAGAAGCATTAATGGCGAAATTATTGTAGAAGGTTGCAATAATTGCGAAATAAACATATTCGATGTAGAAGGACGCAGTGTAAACAACAGCGGTCTTAAATCAGGTGTTTACATTGTAAAAGTAGGCAACTATCCCGGCCAAAAAGTCGTGGTTATACGATAATAACATAAGGCAACTTCTAAAAATTCCACGTTCTAGGAAATTGAATTGATTGCAGAAAGAACTTTTGCGTGCTTTACGTTTTTTCTCGGAATCTTTCTATTTCTTTTTCAACCACATAGCCCGCTATGCTCAATCAAAAGAAAGTAGAAATTTTCTCAAGAAAATTCCGTAAATCACTTGCAAAGCAATTTTTAGAAGTTGCCATAATACACTTTACACAAAAAAAGATGCCGTCATGCAATATGGCGGCATCTTTTTCTTTATCTCAAAGCAACCTATAAATTCACTTATTGCCGGCTATTTAAGTCTGCGGTTAAAAAATACCAACAACACTACCGTTATTATAATCATCAGCGTAAGTACTCCCCAAAACGACCATGCTTCCGATTGGAATGGCAACTTTACATTCATACCATACATACCCGTAACCACAGTAAGTGGGAGCATAATGGTGGAGAAATAGGTAAGCACCCGCATTATCTCGTTGGTTTTGTTGGCCTGCAACGAATCGAAGGTTTTGGACAAGCCCTCAATCAATTCGCCATAGTCTTCCACAAGGTCGAACATCTTTTGGTATTTATCCAATATATTACCCCAATAGTCTTCCATATCAAATTCGTCTTGCTTAACGAAACCTTTTATACCCCCGCTTTCGAATTGATGGAACAATCGCAACTGAGGTTTGAAAGTAGTGTTCAGCAAAATAATGTTTCTACGGGTTATCGAAATCAATTCGATGATACGCTGTGCCTTCTTGTTGAAAATATCGTAGTTGATTAAATCCACTTCGGCACCTATGCGCAATATTAATGTATACGACTCACCCATAAGCCTATCCAATAGATGATACAACAAGATATCGGTAGCCGAAAACATCTGTTCGTTTATATCGCCATTTTCAAGTTCTTCCTTGCTTTGGTCGAAAAGACGTTTTACCACCCAATGCGATTTGCCTATGGTAATAATATAGTCTTTGCCCCAGAATATCTTTACTTCTTTGATACGGATAAACTTATTACCCTTATCGAAATACGGGAAATGAAGTATCAAGAAATAATAATCATCGTATTCGTCAATCTTAGGACGTTGGTTGGTTCCACGACAGTCTTCAATATCTAAGGGGTGAAAATTATATGTTTCGAGTAAAAAACGATAATCTTCTTCGTTTGGATTTGATATGTGATGCCACTTCAGACCTTGATATTGGATTGTCTCTATCACGTTGCCCCCTTTCTATTTTATTGATATTCTGTATGTCGTATATATTCTACATTCCTTATATTTTTTTGCAAAGGTAACATTTTTGACGAATATTTGCAAGTTTTTGCCGTTTTTTTATTCTTAAGAGTGCGTATATGACACCAAATAAACACACAAAAGAAGAAAATATCGAAACTTTTTTTGTCTGTACTCAATATTTCTAAAAAATATACGTTATTAAAACCAAATTTGCGAATAAAATATTTTTATTGTTAAACTAAACACATAACAAAGATGAAGAAGACAACATTAGTATTAGGCATAGCAGCCTGCATATTAGCAACAATAACAAGTTGTAATAATATTGAAGAAGAAAGAGCCCGCAATCAAAAAACAATAGATTCGTTGCAATCGATAGTTGATTCGAAAAACGACGAAATGAATCAGTTCTTTGAAACATTAAACGAAATAGAAGACAACCTTGCAAAAGTATCTTCGAAATTTGGGTCGGTAGAAGAATTGCGCAGAGGCAAAACAGAAATACGCAACGATGTAAAAATGAAAATCAACGACCAAATCAACGACATCAACAATATGCTTAGCGATAACAAACAAAGATTAAATACACTAAGCAAAAAGTTATCCGAATCGGGTGCCGAAAACACAAAATTAAAAGAATACATCGAAAAACTTCAAACACGTATCGAAGAACAAGAAAACGAAATACAAACACTTGTTACCGAACTTGAACAAAAGAAGATAATAATCGAAAACCTAAATACCAATGTGGCTGAACTTACAAAAGCCAACACCGAAAAGGAACAAATAATTGCCAAACAAATAGCCGAATCGAACAAAGTATACTACATAGTGGGCACATACGACGAACTTAAAGAAGCCGGCATAGTAACCAAAACAGGTGGTTTTATAGGCATAGGTAAAAAACAACAAATAACAAACGATTTGAACACCGCCCTATTTACCCAAACCGACAAAACCAAAACAAACATTATAAACATCAACAAAGAAAAAGTAAAAATACTTTCGCGCCACCCCGAAGGAAGCTACGAATTGGTTATGGACGGAAACAAAGTATGCTCGGCAATAAAAATAATCAACTACAACGAATTCTGGAAATATACCGATTACTTGGTAATTACAACAAAATAGTCTACGGCATATCACACAAGATACACAATAAAAAAGAGCCTTTTTAGAAGAAAAGGCTCTTTTTTTATTTGCAACTTGCAAATATATAAACTTTTTTGCGTACCTTTGCATGCAAAATACCAGAACAAATAATACATAAAATACTAATAATATGAATGTAAGAAAAATCTTTCTATCGTTGTGTATGCTAATAATGGCATCTACAACTTTGTTTGCACAGCAAATGAACCCTGCAAAATGGAAATACGAAGTAAAAACTATTTCCGACAATGAAGCTGAATTGCAATTCACAGTTTCGTTAGAAAACAATTGGCACATCTATTCGCAACACACCGATGAAAACGGGCCAATAGGATTAAGTTTTAGTTTTGATAAAACTGACGATTACACATTGGTAGGCAATGTAGCCGAACCTAAACCACACGAAGAGTTCGACGAAATGTTCAAATGTACTATCAGATCTTTTTCTGGCACAATAGTATTTCGTCAAAAAATAAAGATTAACACTACCAACGATTTCAAAGTAACAGGTATAATGTCGTACCAGCTTTGCAACGATGGCAGCTGCATTGCACCCGAAGATATTGACTTTTCGTTTGATGTAAAAGGAGCCAAAGAAGTGGCAACTACTACCGAAGCTCCTAAAGTAGAAGCATCGTACACCGAAGAAGAACTCAAAGAAAAATACGACGTTATTGCAAGAGGAGATAGTTGCAGTATTGAAACAGAAAAAATAGAAGAAGCCAAAGTAGAAGCCCCCAATACTCAAACCGAAAAAGAAGGACGCTCAATTTGGATTATATTCCTTACAGCATTCGGCATGGGATTCATCACATTGCTTACACCCTGTGTGTTTCCTATGATACCTATGACACTCAACTTCTTTATGAAAGGTGGCTCTAACAAGAAAAAAGGAATGCGTCAGGCATGGATGTTTGGATTCTCCATCATATTTATATATGGTGTGTTGGGAGTAGTGCTGTCGCTTATATTCGGACCGCAAGTAATGTACCTTATAGGCACACACTGGATTCCAAACCTAATATTCTTTGTAATATTCTTTGTATTTGCTTTATCATTCTTCGGACTATTCGAAATCACATTGCCATCGGCACTTATCAACAAGTCCGACGAAGAAGCCGACAAAGGTGGCTTGTTTGCTCCTTTCTTTATAGCATTAACCACTGTATTGGTATCGTTTAGCTGCACAGGTCCTATATTGGGTGGTGCTTTAATAGAGCTAAGTGCCGGCGAATCAAACCGCCTTATACCTCTTATATCAATGCTTGGTTTTGCCATAGGTTTTGCATTGCCATTCACATTGTTGGCCATGTTCCCAAGCGTGCTTAGCAACCTTAAATCGGGCAGCTGGCTAAACACCGTAAAGGTAGTGTTTGCTTTCTTGGAACTCGCACTCGGCCTTAAATTCCTAAGCATGGCCGACTTAAGTGCAGGTTGGGGAATACTCGACCGCGAAACATATTTGGCTTTGTGGATAACAATATTCAGTTTGATGGGATTGTATTTGATAGGCAAACTACGTTTCAAAGGCGACGACGAAATGCAAACATTGGGCGTAGGTCGTTTGTTCCTTGCCATTATAACATTCTCTTTTGTAGTGTATATGATACCCGGCTTATGGGGTGCTCCGCTTAAAGCCATATCGGGATATGTACCTCCTATGACAACTCAAGACTTCGACCTCGAAAAGAGTATATACGAAAGTACCAAAAACATAACAGTGGCTGCCGAAAGCAATAGCACATCAAAATTGCCTGCCGACAGAAAATATGCCGACAAACTACACATGCCCACGGGTTTTGAAGGATTCTACGACCTTGAAGAAGCTAAGGATTACGCAAAAAAAGTGAACAAACCTATATTTATCGACTTTACAGGTAAAACATGTGCCAACTGCAGAGAAATGGAATACTACGTGTGGACCGACGAAGAAGTAAAAAGAATTCTTAACGAAGAATACGTAATGGTGGCCTTATATGCCGACGTTAACTATATAGAAATTCCCGAAGAAGAATGGATAACCGACAGCAAAGGACGCACCATTAAGACCCTTGGTAAACGCAACTTGGAATATCAAAAGAACAAATACAATATGAACGCTCAACCATATTATGTATTGATAGACAGCGAAGAAAATGTATTAACCAAGGAAAATCACAAATACGACCGCGATGTACAAAACTTTATAAACTTCCTAAACGAAGGTATAAGCAACTTTAAAAAATAATCGCAACAGAGTATTTATATATATAATAAGCGAGAGGTTTCTGTGTTCGAAACCTCTCGCTTATTGTTTGCACATAAGCCAATCCTAACACAAGCATATCCCCCACAGCCAAAGAAACGGTGCTATAAAAGTTTCCGATACCCACCCAAAAACTTTCTGTTACCCACTATAAAACTTCTTTTTACCCACTGAAAAAGTATATCCCAAGCCTTGGGACGAATATCCCAAAGCTTGGGATAAATATTTCAAGCCTTGGGATGAATATCCCAAACTTTGGGATATAGAAATATAGTGGGTATTTACAACTTTATATATGGGTAATTCAAACTTTTATAGTGGGTATTCAGGGCAAACGCACCACTATTAAACCATCGCTAATAAAATTGCAAGAAATTCATTATCCCAACCTGCACGTTTCCTTTTAGATTTAATACTACCCTTACTTGTATCTTGCTTTAATAAAGTGAGAGC
>JAFZFU010000088.1 GCA_017555745.1 Bacteroidales bacterium | reverse complement strand
TTCTTATTATTTCGAGTTTTACGGGCTCGGTTATTGGAGGATAAAGATTATACGAGAATTTTACAGCCATATCGCAAGTTTGAATATAAGGATATTCCGTTACCACCTTCAATACAAGACCATTGTCAGCTTCTGAACGCACCAATTGAGAACTCGAAATCCATGCACTTCCCGAAGTCAATTCTACAGTGACAATAAGAAGAGTGTTTCCTTTAAGATTTATCTTATCGGCAAAACTTGGGGCTAATTCGGCCAACTTTTCTTGAGAATCTATTACTATTATCTCATTTGCGTTAAAACCACCATTTCTACAATAATCACGAATAGGCAAACTGTTACACAAATTAACCACCTCTGTACGTGTAGCCTCGTCCATAGCAATAGGATTAATCACTTTATCCTTTTCCTTTTCGCACGCTGTTGCAATAAATCCGAAGCTACAAATAAACATGCACATCAAAAAATTATTTTACATTTAAATTTAGTTCATGAATAAATTATTTATCTTGTCATTCAAATATTTATATACTATTATCGCAATTTTAAACATATTGAACAACAGTACAAAAGTACACATTTTTTCAAACAAAACATTTTGTCCGATTTTAACTTTTTTATTCAAGCAATCATAGTTTTGAATTGCTAAAAAAGTTGCTATACAACATATTGCCACAACGCTTTAGTTACACACCTTCTAATAATCCATTTTCGCACAAATAGTATTTTACTTTTAGAAACTAATCCAACAGCAAAACCACACCTCTGTATGGCGTGAACTTCGACATGGTTTCCAAAACCTTTTCTGCAGTTACAAACTCGGCCCACCCATAGATTGGCGATTGTATTCCTTTGCTATGCGAATCAATGTCCACAAAGCCGTCAAATATCAATTCCCCATCCTTATAAACCAAAAGTCTAGAGACCAGAGTGCATGCATCACCACCAGATATCCTAATATTAAAGCTATTCTGAAATTCTTGCAACACTTTGTTATCGTTGCAAACCAACACTTTCCGCCTAAGTATACCTGCAGACAGATTACCCATTTCTGAATCCATCAAGCTGAAGATTAGAAATAATTCATTGTCTCCAGTAGAAAAATCCATACCATGCAAAGGATTTATTACACTATCCTTAGATATAGTAAATAATACATTGGAATTTTGATAACGTTCAATAGCGTCTTCATCAATAATCACCACCGGGAAACCACCAACGGCGTAAAAGAAAACAAATACAATACCAGCTATAATCGGAACTATTATTTTAATCTTTCTCATGATGCAATTGTTATTGGTTGATATTATTTAGTTTATTCTGCAATGGAGCCTATCGAAATTCTATTTAGCTTTCCATTTTCGAATAAAAAGAAAGTGCCTTCATAAATGTTATTTATAAGCAACATAGCGGTGTCCGTATCATCCATATTGCTTATTTTTTCGTATTCATGCAGAATCTTTTCCCTCGAATCACCTACCTTTATATTCCGACTTGTGGAAAAAGTATCTTTAAGCAACTCAATGTACTGAACAAAACCACCTTGTTCATTTTTCTCGAAAAGCAAAATCAAACCCAGATCATAGTACTGCCAATATTGGTATTCATTACCAGTAAAAGCCCAACGCTCAGGAGATGATACTTGATTGGGTTGACCGATTTTTTCTTCTACCATGGTGCTTGAAACACCAATAGTGAGCCAATTGCCCAATGTATCGAACACAAATTCCGTTTTTTGTGCCAGAGTTATTTGGGCATAAAAGCTGAGTAACATAATAAATAATATACTCTTTTTCATCGCATTGAGTGTTTTCTTTATTTATTTTCAAACTACAAAGGTACAATTTTTTCTAGTTTAAGACAACCTTTAACCCAAATAGGTCATTAAAAATATGTGTAAATCGTAAATATAAGGTATACCGTTTATTATATGTGATATTTTCTAATGACGGTCATTAGAAAATATCACATATAAAACATTGATTGATATCTATATACAATATACTCATAATCTTGTATAAATCCTAATGACCGATTTGGGATAAACATGCACATCAAAAAAATCTTTTTCATTTTACATCTAAATTTAGTTTATAAATAAATTATTTATCTTGTTTTCAAATGTTTACACACTGCTATCGCAATTTTAAACATATTGAACAACGCTACAAAAATACACATTTTTTCAACCAAACAAAACATTTTGTTCGATTTTAACTTTTTTATTTGAGTAATAGGAATATAGCAGCCTTCTTGAACAATATAGAAAAGACTTATAATACAAAATTACAATGCTGTATTTCAGCAAAATATATAAAATAGAGAAATAATATTCGATTGTGCAAACATTAACCGAGCAACAGAGGCTCAATCAGGCGGGTACTTCGGGTATAACCACCCGAGTAAGTCGAGTGTTACCACCCGACTTAGTCAGATGCTGATACCCGAGTGACTCAGGTATCGAGAGCCGAGTGATTTTTCGAATCTATAAAACTTGCTTCATCATGCAATATTTTCTAAAATCACAAGGGTATGGGTTTTCACACTGTTCACCCATCGGAATATCGGGCTCGAAACCTTGCAATATCTCTTCAAACTCCTTGATATGAGCACTTACAATATCCAACTTCTCCTCCAACTCCTCTTTTTTATCCACCACGAGGAATTCGGTTTCGTTTACACGAGTTACTACATTGAAAGTATTTATTCTATGGAGTTTATGTTTGCACACATAATATTGCACAGCCAAATCCCACGCTATGGCACTGTTTATCTTTTCGGAATGTTTTACCTCGAAAATATCGTATGAGCCATCTTCGTTTTTCCGCAATACATCGGTAAGTACCAACACTTTATCGTAAAGTATTCCTGCTTCGAACAACTCCACTTTTCCTTCTTTATCAAGCAAAGTTTGAGTAAAATCGATATACTTTTCCGACACTATTTTATGATGTTGTTTTACATCTACGGCATTAGGAAACAAATCTTTAAAAGCAGTTTCAAAATCTCTTCCTTTCTTGAAACGTGCCAATGTTTCGGCATCGGGAGGAGTACGCAATTTAGAACAATATTTATCCAAATAGATAAGTTTCCTACATTGCATACCCCTTACGAATGCGGTTTTGGTAAACAAATATACTTTCTGTTTCATTACTAAACAACTTTAAGCTATTGGAAATAGAATAAACACCGCCACATCCCACAAAGCATGCGAAATAATAAGCAGCAACAGATTCTTTTTCCAACTATACATCAAACTCCAGAAAACGCCGCATACCATGGCTGCCATTATAAGCATAAAATTGAATGATGCTATATGCACCAAGGTATATACGGCAGTGGCAAGTACCATAGACCCAACTATCGAGAAGCGTTTACTCAAACGCTGTTGCACATAACCACGCCAAAATATTTCTTCGGCGGGACCTATTACAAACAACAATAGCAACCCTACAACCCAATAATTCTCTCCCGACTTCATATTATAAATTCCGCCAATCTGAGATTCCGCAAAGGGGAACAAAAGAGTGGAAAAATAATTGCCAAGCCAAAATATGCCCCAAAGCACGACAGCCGATAACACTCCGATACCAACATCTTTCCACGACCACCATATACTTTGCTTTATTTCTTTGCCATAAAAAATAAAGGAAAGAGAGATAAGCACAACGGCCGAAACGGACATAGCAGTCCAAAAATGCACATATTCCTTAGTCCATGGAGAAAACATTACAGTCCATAGAACAAAAGCCACTATTATGGATATAACTAATTTTTTCATCGAACTACGAATGGAGATACAAAGTTGGCTATTGCCAATATTAGAGAAAATATCATAACCAATTTTGCAGTATCGCCATCAAGATCGGCTATATCTTCGGGACACTTGGCATTGAGCATACGTCTGATATTTTTAAAGCCTAATACCAATGAAATATAAGCAAAATATGCAGGCCAAGCCAATAAATCAAATTCCACAAAGCCCGACACCAAAAGATAAGGCATTATAATCAAAAATATGTAATACATCACCGAACGTTTATGCCCCAAAACCGAAGCCTGAGTAGAAATATTGGCACGAGTATCGTTTTCGATATCTCTTGTATTGTTGGCATGCAATATACCGGTTATAAGAAGTCCTGTCGGAGCCGACACCAACATTACCAAATAATCCAATTCTTTGGTAAGCACAAACGAAGTGCCCAAAGAAATAAGAAGACCAAACACCACAAAAATATCCAAATCGCCAAGAGCCGAGAATTTCAGTTTATAATAAAACACGGTAAGCAAGAATCCTAAACCGCCAATTACAAGCAATTCCCAACCCGAAACAATGGTAAGAACAATGCCTATAAGCGACGACAAGATAAGAAATACGATACCATAACGAAGAATAGTTTTTGGTTGAAAAACTCCGTTTATAATCATCATATTTGTATTACCGATATTGTTTGGAGTATCCACTCCATGCTTATAATCGAAATAATCGCTTATAAGATTACCTGCCGAATGGAACAAGAGTACACCCAAAAATATAGGTATCACCAACCACCAATTAACATCAGATAAATTGTCGCTGTATTTCAAAAACACATACGATACCGCCACCAATGCCGGCATAGTAGAAGCCGGAAACGACCACGGACGTGTGGCTAAAATCCAATCTTTTTTTGTTGCCATAATATTTATTCTTTAGTTTATATTATTAATCATTATTTCAGTTATCATCTATTCCAAATATCATACTCTATGAGTTTTATATATTCGGAAGGCATTATTGCCTTTATATTACCAATAATAGTGCATTTAAAGCAGATTTCATCACATTCGCATAAAGTCAAACACCATATTCTATGATATTTACATGAAATGTTTCGCGTGGAACAAATACAAGAAATCACTATTATCCATCGCCCTATTTTACCTGCTCAGATAGATAATCAAAACCGATATATCGGCAGGCGAAACGCCACTAATCCTCGATGCCTGCCCCACTGTTTTGGGCTTCATTTTGGTTAGTTTTTCTCTTGCCTCGTAAGATATAGACTGCAACGAGAAATAGTCAAAGTCTTCCTTCAACGGCATATTCTCATACTTTAAAAGTTTATCCGCCACCTCTTGCTCCTTGTCAATATAGTTTTGATATTTCAATAAAACCTCAGCATACTGCAAACTTTCCGCCTTCATATTAGCTGGTATTTCTTCTAATTTTGCAGTTAAATCTTTCGATATTGATAACAAATCTGCCATATCCACCTGCGGACGTAGCAAAAGATTTATCAGTTTCACCTTTTGGTCTATAGCAGGAGTACCTTTGTCTGCCAAAACACCATTAGCATCAGAAGGCAACACCGATGTTTCCCTAACAGTCTTCATAAGCATTTCGGATGTTCTCAGCTTTTCTTCCACTCTGCGCATTCTGTCTTCGGAAGCCAAACCCATTTCATACGACAATGGAGTAAGTCTGACATCAGCATTATCTTGACGCAATAAAATACGATATTCGGCGCGAGAAGTAAACATACGGTAAGGCTCATCAACGCCTTTAGTTACCAAATCATCAATAAGCACCCCTATATACGACTGTGTGCGATTCATTACAAACGAAGGCTTACCTTTCAGTTTAAGAACTGCATTTATGCCCGCAACCAACCCTTGAGAAGCTGCCTCTTCATAACCTGTAGTACCGTTAATCTGTCCGGCAAAATAGAGATTTTCTATCTTTTTAGTTTCTAAAGTATACGAAAGCTGTGTTGGAGGGAAATAATCATATTCTATAGCATAACCCGGTTTAAATATACGTGCATTTTCGAAGCCCTTTATCGAATGCAAAGCATTTAATTGCACTTCCAAAGGCAGCGACGAAGAAAAACCATTTATATAATAAGAATTAGACTTCCATCCCTCAGGCTCTACAAACAATTGATGTCTGTCCTTACCAGCAAAACGTTCTATTTTATCTTCTATAGAAGGGCAATAACGCGGTCCTCGACCTTGTATTCTACCCGTAAACATAGGCGATTTATCAAATCCTGTACGTAAAATACCATGAGTTTCTTCGTTAGTATAAGCCAAAAAGCAAGAACGTTGCTCTTTTAGCACAGGAGTATCGGTAAAAGAGAATTTTGATGGTTTTTCATCACCTTTTTGCTCATCTAACTTCGAAAAATCGATAGTTTTACCATCTACACGCACAGGAGTTCCGGTTTTAAGTCGCTCTACTTCAAAGCCAATCCCCCTCAACTGACCAGACAAACCCACAGCAGGATACTCCCCTATTCTACCTCCTTCAAGAGAATCTTCACCTATATGTATAAGCCCATTCAAAAAAGTACCATTGGTCAAAACTACTGCTTGTGCAGGTATTTCTATACCCATTTTTGTATAAACACCTACCACTTGGTTACCTTCAGTTTTTATACCCAGAACCTCATCTTGCCACAACGAAAGATTAGGAATATGTTCCAATATATTTCTCCAATACATCGAAAACAACATTCTATCGCTTTGAGCTCTCGGGCTCCACATAGCAGGTCCCTTCGACAAATTGAGCATCCTAAACTGTATCATAGTATTATCCGTTACAATACCCGAATAGCCACCCAAAGCATCAATCTCTCTAACTATCTGTCCTTTTGCCACGCCCCCCATTGCCGGATTGCACGACATTTGACAAATAGTATCCAAATTTTGAGTTATCAGCAACGTTTTCGCCCCCAAATTAGCAGCAGCAGCAGCAGCCTCAGCTCCCGCATGACCGGCTCCCACTACCACAACTTCATATCTTTCCCAAATCATATTTTATATTCTTTAGCATCATTCAAGCAAAGCTATCTTCTTATTTTAGCACACTTTAGGTCTATTGTTTCTCGTGAAACATATTCATTTCATTCCATAGTGCAAGAGCCATTTCTTCCCTCTTACGCATTACAGCGGCTTCTTCTTCAGTCTTATCCCCCACTCCTAGCAAATGCAATATTCCATGAATAATAACACGATGTAACTCTTGTTCAAAAGAACATTGAAACAAATTGGCATTCTCTTTCACCCTGTCTACGCTTATCAATATATCTCCTGACACAACATCACCTTCTACATAATCGAAAGTAATAATATCGGTATATGTATCGTGTTCGAGGTACGAAATATTTGCTTCCAATACCTGCTCGTCATCACAAAACATATATGCAATATCACCTATACGCTTACCCTCTTGCTTTACTACAGAAGTAATCCAAGCTTTTATTTTCATTTTATCCTTCAACTTGAAGTCTTCTTTCTCTATTGAAAAATGTATTGCCATTATTTTTATATTTTTAGTTCAAATTGTTTTTTAGCTCAAAATACAGAACAAGCCTAAAAGCCATATAATATACTGTAATAAAGAATATTATAGCGATATTACATCTATCTAAAATCGTTTTCCTTCAAATATATTATTTTTTTCGACTAATTGACTTGTTGTATTCGCAGTAAAACGAGTTTAGTTTTGTTCAGAATTATTTTTATTCTCTTTTTGGTCAAACATAGAAAGTCCCAAACATGCGACAGCCATACCTAACATCATAAACAAACTGTCCGAAGCCATATCAACCTTCATAATCGAAAGCACAAATACCGCAGTACCCAAGCCTACAGCCAAGGCTTTGAAAACTGTATTAAATATAGGATTCATATTTTGTATAGTTTTAGTTTTACACAGAAAAAGCGACCGGCAGTAATAATGCTATCAACTGTCGCTCGCTTTCTGTTATCATTTATTTACATATTCTATTAAACATTTATTTTCTTTGGTTCAAAGAAATGTCGGAATGTAGCCACACGCTCCAACGATCGGGCTTGCTCTATTCCTTGTATCATAAATTCCAATCTTACCCTTCTGCCACCTTTCGAGAAAACACAAGAGTCTGCCAATGTTTTCATCAAAAACATACCCTCTCCTACTCCACTCTCCATCGGGAAACCGGCATAATCTTTATAATTAAAACCATCGCCTTCGTCTTCAACAACAAAAGCTATCCCACCTCTACACTTAGAATACTTTATGGATACGACTTTATTTTCATCGGATTTATTACCATGAACTATTGCATTTTCAACAGCTTGCAATACTGCCATTGAGATTGTAGCATAATAGTTGTGAATATTCATAGTATCACAAACAGTGTCCAGAAATTGCTCTATCTGAACTAAATTAGACACATTCGACTGAATAACAATACGTTCCATATTTTATAATTTAATCTAACGAAATACAAAGATACACTATTTTTCTCAGCGACACAAATTAGTTTACAATATTTTTTACACTATCTTTTGTCAATTCAATCTTCCAACTTATAGAAATAGTCGTTTATCTTTGATTTATAATAGTTTGTAAACGATGGCGGTACTTCTCTAAATAGCTCAAGTTCTTTTTGTTTTAACTTATTATATTCATCTAAATCGCCTTGCGAATGCTGAAAAACATCTTCAGCTTCACGGCTTTCTCTTCTTTGCTCCTTCTCTCTTTGCATTTCGGCTTTCTCATGTTCCAACAAGCGCGACATAATCTGTTGCTGACGCATAAGAGTTTGTTTGGTTATAGTTTTATTTACTAATTCTGTTTCGGTTTGTTCCATCTGTTTCAATAGGTTATCAACCTCTTTACCCAATTTTCCACCACTATTTTGCTTAAGTTCCTCTCCGTACTTCTGCATCATACGACGTATTTGTTCTTGCTGTGCAGCCATACGTGCAAACTCCTCACTCATCTTGCTTCCTTGACCTATCTTACCTCTTCCATCTTGCTTACCTTGCTTATCAAGTTGCTTTTTCATAGCCTCCATTTGCTTATTTAAAGCATCTTGGAGATCTTTCATCGACTTGGCAGACTGTTGTTTACCTTTGCCGGATTTGTTGTTGCCGGGATTGCTACAACTACCTGAATTTTTACAACTTCCCGACTTCTTTTTCTGACTGTTTTGCCGCATTTGAGATTGCATATCATCCAACGACTCGGCCAAAACCAATGCCAAATTATTAAACGACATCATGGCGTATTGCATCGAAGCAGCTGCCCCAAAATTCTTCGAAGCACCATAAAAAGTTTGATTCATGGTTAGTAAACCTTTCATAGACTTTGATACATTAATGTTTATATTCTCCAACTCTTTATTTATAACCACAGCCACTTTTATCTGTCTCTTAGCCATAGCTCTAAGCGAGTCTTCAACGGTTTTAAAGTCGTCTTTAATCTTATTTTCCGATGCTATTACCTCTTGATATTTCGGGTCTTGTATCTGTATGGTATTTACCTCGTTTATAAGACGTTCTTGCTCAAACGACAATGTAACTAAATTCTTCAACATCTGGCGTACTTGTTCTGCATCCTCAGCCAATTCTTCTTGTTGCATATCCAACTGTGCCTCGGCCAACTGCTCCGACATCTTATCCAACTCGTCTGCAGCCGATTTTTGTTGCTCCGAAGCCTTTTTATTATTATTGTTTTTCAACTGCTTTGAAGCCTCGTTTTGCTTGTCGGATATCGATTTTTCGGTGTCCTTATTGCGTTTAAACTCCGATGTCTCATCTATATCCTTCAATTTTTGCTGTATCTCGTCTATATCCTTCTTTATCTGCTCAAACTCTTTGTTCAATTTGTCTTGTTTTTCCAACAAATTTTCTGTTTCCTTCTTAGAAGCCTTTTCTGTTTCTTTCGACAAATTACGTTGCTTTTCTGCCAAATCTTCAGTCTTTTTTATAGCATCTTCTATCTTCTTTTCGAGTTCCAAACGCTTCATCAACTCGATATTCTGATCAAGTTGCTTTTCTAAATTCTCGTTTTTAAGTTTCATATTCTCAAGAGCATCTTGCACTTTCTTCTTATCCATTTCTTCCATCAACTTGTTCATTTCGTCCATCATAGCCTTCATTTCGTCGGATAGTAACTCGTTGTAAAGTCGGTCAAGTTCTCTTTGTTTTTCTATTATCGATTCGGTTTGTTCCTTATATTGTTGTTCCAACTGATTGTTTTGCTTTATCTGGTCCTGCATCTTTTGCAAGGTTTCTTTTATCTGGTTTTGTTTCTTTGCCAAATCTTCCAATTGTTTCTTGTCTTGCCACGATAATTCTTTCTTATCCACCAATTTACGAATCATCTCATTAATATCTTTTTGCATATCTTTTATCTCAGACAACGATGTTTCCGACAAAGCATTAATCTCCATAGTGGATTGATCGAGTATTTTTTCCAACTCCTCTTTGGTGGGCACTTTAACCTCAAATATCTGCGATTTCGACGATTTTGCTCCATGAATACCATCATTATCCCACACCTCAAAATAATACTCTATTATATCGCCGGGCAATATTTCTATATCTTCAAATAGAGTAGAATAATAGAATTCCTGTGTAAGTTCTTTTGCATTAAAAGGCAAATCTTTTTCTATAAAAACCTTATTGACAGTATCTTGAGTAGAGGTTTTTGAGATCTTGAATTGCAATTTCGAAAAACCATAATCGTCCTTTATACGTCCTTTGAAGAAAGAACGACCACTTTGCAACGAATCTTTTACCTCCATAACCACTATCATAGGCATAGCATCGGGAATGAGCGATATCGAATAATTCAAGGTATCAGTGCTTGGTATATAATCGTTAGAGGAATAAAAACCATAATTTACAGACGAAAGAAAGCGTTTCGACACTGTAAGTCTGCCATTTTCGTTGGGGGTAAACTTTTGCGATACAGAATCTACCATAAAGTAAAAATCGTCAACATCACGAGTTTGGAACAACCATTCCACAGTAGTACCCTCAGGTATCGACAAATCGCCTATATTCATCACATCTTCAGCGGCTTTTCCTGTATATGAGGGATATAATAGTTTGGCACGAAAATCTACAATTACAGGTTTTGGATATACGTTTAGGGTATATTCTTTTGATCTTACATCCACAGCCTGCATATAAAAGTTTTGGGTGCGTTGAACATTTTTAAACAAATAACTATAAGTGGTTTTATCCAACTTATTCATCTTGTATTCATGATTATCAACCACTATAAATACCTCATTTGGTATTTCGTCACCCTCCACACTTATCTGCAACAAAAAATCCTCTTGCTGCAAAGCATTAAGCGAATCGTTGACAATATGATAGGTAAAAGGAGCGGGTTTTTCGTAATAAGTAGAATAATTAACTATACGCCCCGAAGAATCTTTTATAACCGAAGGGGCTGCCACAAGCAAAAATATCAAAACCACAAGAGGAATTGCAGCATACTTTAAATATTTTTTATTTTGCTTTAAATCAATGGCTTTCGAAAATGGGATAGGAGATAGGGCAGAGGTTTTTTGGATGATGGCAGTTTCCAACAAATCGCTATCGCCCATAGTAGAAGACAATTCTTTTAGCTGTAAGAGATTGAGTAATTTATCGCTTATTTCGGGAAAATGTTTTCCTATAATAGTAGCCGCCTGATGATAAGATATTCTGCTACCTATTTTGTACATTTTGGATAGCGGAAGCAGTATATAACGCACTAAAAAGTAGAGCGAAACCAGCAAATACGACCAAAATAAGACCATTCGCACCGCAGTAGCAAAGTAGCCAAAATACTCAAACACACTTATCAAAATAAAGAGTAGCAGCAACAATCCTACGGTATACAACACACCCTTAATCAACTGATTTTTATAGTATTTGCGTACAAACGCATCTAATTTCTCTATCAACTTATCGCTTGCAATCATGCCTTGAAATATATCTTATTTAAACATATTTTTTTTCTAAATGAAATCTACAAAGTTACAACTTTATTTTGATATTTTGGTTATAAAAGCAGCAAATTATTTTTTATTACACAAAAATGTATTCAATTCGAAATAAAAATAGTATCTTTGCAAACCAAATAAGAAAGAAATATATGAATAAAGTTGTGCTTATAACAGGAGCTTCGTCGGGGTTTGGAGAAGCCACAGCCAAACACCTTGCCAAAAAGGGATATAAGGTATATGGTACAAGCAGAAAAGAAATGACAGATAAAAACGTCAAAATGCTAAAAATGGATGTGTGTAACAGCCAAAGCATAACAGAAGCAATAAATCAAATTTTAGAGAAAGAAGGTAAGATAGATGTGCTTATAAACAATGCCGGTATGGGCATAGGAGGCTGTATAGAATTGGCCACCGACGAAGAAATATCCCTGCAAATGAATACCAATTTTATGGGTATGGCAAATATGTGTAAAGCAGTGTTGCCTATATTTAGAAAACAACGCAGTGGCAAAATAATAAACATCAGCTCTATAGGAGGTATTATGGGACTGCCTTATCAAGGATTTTACTCGGCATCCAAATTTGCCATAGAGGGATATAGCGAAGCACTGGCGGCCGAAATGAAAGGCATGGGGATAAAGGTAGTTCTTGTAGAACCCGGCGACTTTTCGACAAACTTCACCTCGAACCGCAAAAACTCCGATTTAACGTTCAAAAACATCGATTACGGCAAAAGCTTCAATCGAGCACTAAAAATCATCGAAAAAGAAGAAAAAAGAGGGTTAGAGCCTATTGTATTGGCAAAAAGGATAGAGAAAATAATAAAAACAAAAAATCCCCGATTCAGATACGTAGTGGCAAATTTGGAACAACGACTATCGGTTTTGCTCAAAAAAATACTCCCCGCCAATATGTTTATCGACATATTACGAAACTACTACAAAGTGTAGAGAGTAGGGGAGAGGACTGCGATAAAAAACAAATCGACCACTTTTTATTGCCTCAAAATTAGCCGATTGGTAGTACATAAATCAGGCGGGTAATAGAGGGTATGTTAGTCGGGTAGGAGAGGGGGTACCGGGCGGGTAATAAGGGGTTTATTAGGCGGGTGGTAAAGGGTGTGTTAGGCGGATAAGTCAGCCTCTGTCAGCCGAGTGGTTGGGGTGGAATCACTCGGGTATTTTTTTGCATTGCAACAATATCAAAAAAAAACTGTATCTTTGCAAACAAAATAACCAACAAAACAAAATAAAATATGAGAATTAAAATAGTGATTTATAACGCTATAGGTAGTATAATATTGGGAGTGCTGTGGACATTGTTGCATTACTATTTGTGGGTAAAGCCGGACGGAGTGGAATATACTTTCGGCAACTATGCTTCGGACACGGCAATATATACCGGCATGTTTTTCGCAATAGGATTGTTTGGCGAATGGTGCAACATACGTGCAAAAAAGAAAGAAGATAACAAATCATAACAAACACAGATAAAAGATGAAAAACACAAAAACATGGATTGTTTCCACAATTCTAAATTGGTTGCTTTACACAATAATTTATTTTATCATAGCAAGTTTGCTAAATTTAATAACCAAAACTTTCGATCATTTAGAAACCATCGTTATCACAGCAATAATTTTTGCCACTATAATGGTTCCTCTTGAACGATTTATAAGACGTAGAAAGAATAAAAAGGGTGATAAATCTCAAAGTTGAATATGATTTTATGGCAACTTCTAAAAATTGCCTTTATACAAAAAACTCTCAACTATTTTAGTTTCAATAGTTGAGAGTTTTTTCATGTATCAGAGTGATTTTCCGAATACTGCTCTGCGTATCGCTTCTTCACATTCATAATTGTTCGACCATATTTTTACAGCCTCATTGCCAATTATTTGTGGATTGGTATAAGCAGTTTTTATGCCATGCTTTATAGCCACTTCGTTCATATCCGAATAATATATCGAATGCACACCGCGCTTTTGCCAATCGGGGCGTACACCATTCAGCAGCAAGTCGATAGTATCGTATTTATACAAGCATTTCAGTATATGAAACCATCCAAACGGGAATAAATGACCGTTGGCTTTTTTGAAACCCTTGTTAAGGTCGGGAATACTCAATCCGAAAGCCACCACTTGGTCGTTTTCGTCTACCACAAGCGAGACCAATTTAGGATCCAACACCGAAAAATAACTCTTTATATAAATATCTATTTCCTTTTCGGTTAGAGGTACAAAACCATATATTCCACCCGAGTTGAAAGCCTCGTTTAATGCTTCAAAAAAGCTTTTAGCATAAGGCACTATCTCCCTACACTTTGTAAACTTAAGCAATCGGAGGTTATATTTATCCATTATCAACTTGTTTATCCTTGCCACCTTATCGGGTACCGGTTGCGAGGCAGGCATCTTGTTTTGAGCCCATTCACAGGTTATTTTGTAGCCCAATTGTTCTATAAAATCAATGTAATAAGGTAAGTTGTAAAGCAAGGTTAGATTTTGGCGTTCGTCGAAACCTTTTGTTATCCAACATTCCTTATCCATATCGGTAAAGGAAAGAGGACCATGTATCTCAGTCATACCATTTTGACGGCCAAACTCTTCTACTTTTTCCAATAATTTTTGGCATACATCGATGTTTTCGATAAAGTCAAACCAACCGAAACGAACCTTTTTTTCATTCCAACGTTCATTGGCTTTATGATTTATTATAGCGGCTACACGACCTACTATTTTGTTGCCCGAATATGCCAACCAATATTTGGAATCACAATATTCGTGAGCAGGATTTTTTGTTGATAGTGTGTTCAAATCATCACTTACCAAAGATGGTACATAATTGGCACAATCTTTGAAAAGTTTGTTTGGAAATTCAACAAATTTTCGCTTATCTTTCTTTGTAAGAACTTCTTTTATTACTATTTCCATATTCTGTAGTACCTTCTATTTCAAATATATTTATGTGGAATAACTTTTACATTATTTCCAACTTTTTAAAGCATTTATATATCTTATCTATTGCAAAATCAACCTGTTGAGTTGTATGTGTTGCCATCAACGATATTCTTATCAACGTATCTTCGGGAGCCACCGCAGGGCTTATAACCGGGTTTACAAATATACCCTCATCCAATAACATTTTGGTAAGATAAAAAGTCTTTTCGTTGTTTCTCACAAATAGTGGTATTATGGGAGTTTCGGTATTTCCTATCTCGAATCCTAATTCTCTAAAACCTTTGAGAGCATGGTTTGTAACCGTCCAAAGATTCTCTTGTCTCCAAGGTTCCGACACCATTATATCAAAGGCAGCCATAGCAGCTGCTGTAGCAGCGGGCGAAATACTTGCACTAAAAATATAGGAACGAGAATTGTGTTTCATCCAATTGATAGTATCGGCATCAGCAGCCACAAAACCACCTATCGATGCCAACGACTTGCTAAAGGTTCCCATTATAATATCCACATTGTCAACTAATCCAAAGTGGTCGCAGGTACCGCGACCTTTGTTTCCCAACACCCCTAATCCATGAGCTTCATCAACCATTACAGAGGCATTATATCGTTCTGCCACTGCAACCAATTGGGGCAATTTTGCTATATCTCCTTCCATACTAAACACACCATCTACCACCACAAGTTTAGCAGCATCGAGTGGACAGCGTTGCAACACACGTTCCAAATCAATAATATCGTTGTGTTTAAACTTCAGAGTGTTTGCAAATGACAATCTCTTACCTTCAATAATTGAAGCATGATCGGTTTCGTCAAAAATAAGATAGTCATTACGTCCAGTTACACAAGGCACTATACCTACATTAGTCTGAAAACCTGTTGAATAAAGCATTACTCCATCTTTTCCCATAAATTGAGCCAACTTGTTTTCAAACTCTATATGCAAATCCAAAGTACCATTCAAAAAAGGCGAACCTGCACAACCTGTACCATACTTATCGATAGCGGCTTTGGCAGCTTCTTTTATTTTTGGATGATTGGTAAGGCCTAAATAGCTATTAGAACCAAACATCAAAACCTTTTTTCCATCTATCGTTACTTCAGCATCTTGATCGCTCGAGATAGGTCTGAAATATGGATAAATGCCAACCTTGCGGGCTTCTTGCGGTGCTCTGTAGCGCGATAATTTTTCTTGTAACGGTTTCATTTATATATAGTTTTTACTTATTTTATGGTTATATTTATTTCTAATATTGTTATTCGAAAAAAAACAATAATAATGTTTGTGAACAACTTAATGTTTTTTCCACGAATCTGCAAAAGTAAGTATTTTATACTGATATATAAGTAAATTATCGTGTTAATTGTTCATAAAGTGTTTTGGTTAATCTACTTGCTCCAATTCTAAAACATTTGTTATCAATATTATCAGTGCCTAAAAAATATTCTGCTATTCTAAAATACTCCAAAGCCTGCATGGGTGTTGATATACCACCTGCAGCCTTGAAACCTATTTTCTTACCACTGCTTTTCATTTCTTCATCTATGGCTGTAAGCATAGCAAAAGCTGCTTCCTTGGTTGCTCCTACAGCTATTTTTCCAGTCGAAGTCTTTATAAAATCGGCGCCTGCTGCTATGGCTATTTTTGAGGCAATATAAATATTATCAATAGTTTGTAACTCACCTGTTTCTAATATAACTTTTAGTTTTATATTTCCGCAGATATTACGCATTGCAACCAATTCATTGTATACATCATCATATTTACCATCCAACAACCAACCTCTCGAAATTACTGTGTCTATTTCGTCGGCACCTTCGTTTACGGCATATCTTACATCTTCCAACCTTAATGCCAATGGCATTTGAGCCGAAGGAAAACCACCTGCCACCGAAGCAACTTTGATATCGGTATCTTGTAAACACTTTTTAGCCAAAGCTACAAAAGTAGGGTATACACATACAGAAGCAACATTACTCAGCCCCTTCGACTTATCAACAGCCAAAAGCGTATCACTACAAAACTTAGATACTTTACTATCGTTATCAGCACCCTCGAGTGTAGTATTATCGATACAGGAATAAATTCTTTTTAATTTACCATTTATCTCATTTTCATGAAGTTCATGAGATAGTATCGAACTTAACTTTAATTTTATTTCTTCGTTCGTAAACGGGAAATGCATATTATTTATTTTCATTTTGCATTCTTTGTATATATTGCTTGTTGAAAGTATGTTTCTCCAATGGTGGCATCTTACGTTTTTTTCTGAACGCTTTCGAAAGAATTTTATTCAATACTAAAGTTCTCAATAAATGAGACTTATTCATTTTCTTCCGACTTGTTACAAACTTTTTGTATGCCAAATAATTAGAATTCATTGGAATATCCACACCTTTCGTTTTGCGAAAATATATTCTGTTTTCTATTATAAGATCCTTTATCGGTATCGAAACAGGACATACTTTTTCGCAATTGCCACACAAAAGACAAGCGTAAGATACATGTTTATAAGATTCTATATCTTCGAAAAAAGGTAGTACCACATTACCTATCGGTCCTGTAAAAACATTATTGTAAGGTTCAGAACCTATAGTATTGTATACCGGACATACTTTGGCACATCTTCCACAATGCAAACAATTAAGTGCCACACGTTGGCGTTGCATCTTAATCATGTTGCTCCTACCGTTATCTACGATAAACAAATAGTCATTATCCTTTTTTACCGGATGATATAATATATAGCCATTATAGCCCTTTTGCGAAATAGCAAGTTGAGCATTATAATAAGTTTCGACATCTCCCAACGAAGATATAAGTTGCTCCACTCCAATTATAAACACATTTATAGCACCGTTGTTTAGTCTTTTTAAATTCGACATATCCTTGTCTAAAATAAACAAGTTTCCGGTATCGGCCACCAATGTTTGTGCCTCTATAAAGTTTATGTCTGCAACTTCGGAATATTTTATTTTCTCTTTTTTAAAAAAATCTTCCAAACCTACTTCGTCATACAAATAATGCTTGGTATAATAGGCTGTTTTTAGTTTTCGTTTAGATATTATCGAATGTAATTCCGATAATAAATCATTGTAATCCACAGCCCAATTTATTTTTAATCCTTTTCTGCAATATTTGTTTTCAAACTTCAATAAATTTTCATCCAATTCTTCCAATGATTTTTGCATAACAAAACCCAAATACTTTCTTTTATTGGTAGTTAACATTTCAGAATCATTAATATCACCACCAAAAGAAGTATCAACGGTTTTGTTTTTATCACCATCGATAATGGATTTCGAATCCTGAAGAAATTTGAAATAGGCACTATCACTCATCTCAGATACAATTAAAGTAGCTTAGAAAATTATTATAACACTTTATTTATTTTTTCTACTCTTTTTAGGTGTCTTCCACCTTCAAATCCTGTGTTTAAATATGTATCTACTATTTCTAAAGCCACTTCTTCGGGTATAAAACGAGCTGGCATAGAAAGAATATTGGCATTATTGTGTTGACGAGCCAAACCTGCTATTTCGGGAGTCCAACAAAGAGCACAACGTACATTAGGATATTTATTTACAGTCATTTGTACTCCATTACCACTACCGCATATAACTATGCCAAGTTCAAAAGTGCCATTATTTATATCTCTACCCAACGGATGAACCATATCCGGATAATCTACACTTTCCGAACTATTTGTACCATAATCTTTTACATCATATCCTTTTTGTGTTAGATATGCTTTTACCTTTTCTTTTAATTCAAATCCTGCATGATCGCAAGCTATAGCAATATTTTTCATATTTTGTCCTATGTTGATAATTAATTTACTTTTGCAAAAGTACTTTATTTATCTAATTAATTCAAACCATGGAAGATTATTTTTTTCACTTTAATTTGTTACTATTAGTTATAAGTTGATTATCAGATAGATTTTTTTTATAAACAATATATTTGTTGATAAGTAAAAATAAATACGAGAAAAAATGTTCATATTTTTTTCAAGCCTCTCAAATGTTGAAAAACCTCATTTTATTGTACAATTATCTACAACAAAACTCACAAAAAACGATAGAAAAAATAATAACATTTACATGTTTAATACGAAATAAACAGTTGTTAATAAAACAAAGATATAAATGATAAACAATAGTTTACAATATAATTTATTGTTGACAAACTAAAACTTTTGTTAGTTCAAAATATTTGGTCACTTTTTTTTACACAAAACTAACAGCATAATAAAATAAAGAATATATTTAAAATAAAAGATATATTTTTTTATTCTTATAGGGTAATGGATTTGGTAACTTGATTATTTTTTCGTATATTTATATCATCTTATTTCGATTAAATATGTATTATACTGATATACATGTATTTGATGATTTCAAAATTTCCACGTGATATTGTTGAATTTTCCTCGCGAGGAATTTGCAAAAACATCGCGTGGTTGTTCAAAAATCCACGCGATGCTGTTTAGAGAAAATAGTCGATCTTTTTTATCCTTCAAAAGTGGATAAAAAAGTTTATAAACTACAAATTTTAGATTATACTCTCTCTTTTTTTATTCGTATCTTTGCAAAGTAAAATATAATGCAAAGATGTATTATATTTTATCGTTATTTATTTGTGTAACAATAATATATTATTAATATGGATACTGTGGGACTGATAGAAAATATCAAGAAATTAAAAAAAGAAAAGAATGCTATTATTCTTGGACACTACTATCAAATAGAAGAAATACAACAACTATCTGATTATATTGGAGATAGCTTGGCTTTAGCTGAATATTCGCGAAAAGTTGATTGTGATATTATAGTTTTTTGCGGCGTTCATTTTATGGCCGAAACTGCCAAAATATTAAATCCGAATAAAAAAGTGTTGTTACCCGACGTTACTGCCGGTTGTTCTTTAGCTGATAGTTGTCCTGCTGATGCTTTTTCTAAATTCAAAGCCCAATATCCTGACCACATGGTGATTTCTTATATCAACTGTTCGGCAGAGATAAAAGCATTGTCTGATCTTATTTGTACTTCGGGAAATGCTGAAAAATTGGTTCGTTCGTTGCCACAAGATCAAAAAATAATATTTGCTCCCGATCGTAATTTAGGTGGATACATCAATCGCATTACAGGTAGAAATATGATATTATGGGATGGTGCTTGCGAAGTTCATGATGCTCTTACTACCGATACTATTTTGCGTTATAGAACTCAATACCCTACTGCTAAGGTAATTGCTCATCCTGAGTGTAATGACGAAGTTCTTAAACTTGCCGACTTTGCCGGCTCTACAAATGCTATGCTTAAATATGTGAATAATAGCGATATAAAACAATTTATAGTAGCTACCGAAACAGGTATAGTATATCAAATGCAAAAAGAAAATCCGGGTAAAGAGTTTATAATAGTCAGCAATAACGAAAAATGTAATTGTAACGATTGTAAACATATGAAGAAGAATACATTGGAAAATCTTTATAGTTGTCTGTTAAATGAGCAACCCGAGATAATTATGGATAGTGCTTTGATAGAAAAAGCCAAAGCTCCTATAGTTCGTATGTTGGAAATGTCTAAAACTTTAAACTTGATATAACATATGAATGGTCAGCAGGTGGTATATGATTTTTTGGATACGAATGGTATATCATACGAATATATCTCTCATCCACAAGCTCCTACTATCGAAATAGCAAAGCAGTATATATCCGGTGATGGTGTTGTGTTATGCAAAAATCTTTTTTTTCGCAATCATAAAGGCAATAAACATTACTTGGTTATTATGAATTCCAACTATCAAATGGATATTCATGATATAGAAAAACGTTTACATCAGGGTAAGTTAAGTTTTGCTTCCCCCGAACGTATGATGAAGTATTTGGGAGTAACTCCAGGTTCAGTATCGTTGTTTACTTTGTTAAATGATGTAAATCACGAAGTTGTACTATTTGTAGACGAATCGTTGAAGAATTGTGGTAAAGTAAGTTTTCATCCAAACAACAATACTGCATCGCTGATAATATCATCGCAAGATATGTTGAAGTTTATTGATTTAATGGATAATACAGTAGAATATTTACAGTTGTATTAGTATCGTTAAACAAAAGAAGTTTCAATTTGTTAATACTGCATATATTATTGTTTATAACACTAAAATTTAATATATTCAACTTGTTGATATATAAATAAATACATGATAGTTTCACGTGAAACAACTTGTTGTTTGTTTTTATACGTAAAAAGTTGTGGGTAGATATTAGTAGAAGAAATAAAAGTTTGCGAAATGATAGTAGAAAATTATGTCTCTAATAATATAATACCATTGAAAATAGAAGATGATTTTGAATTATCTGCTCAATTGATGGATGATGGAAAATTGTCTTATTTTCCTGTAATTAAGGAAAATAATTTATATGTGGGACTTGTATCGGATAAAGTTTTGTATGAACTTAATAGTTTTGGTGAGAAAATTTTGAATAGAAAAGATTTGCTTAAAGATTATTTTGTTTATAACAATCAAACTATATTTGATGCAACAGCTATAATATTGGAACATAATTTAGATATATTGCCTGTGATAGATTGCAAACATAAGTATTTGGGAGTGTTAACCATTCGCGATATACTCGAAGCCTATACGAGTTATGCAGCAGTTAATGCTCAAGGCGATATATTGCAGCTTACTCTTAATTGCAACGATTTGTGTGTGAGTGAAATTTCGCGTATAATAGAAAACGAAAATGGTCATATTATCAATCTTTTCGTTATGCCTATAAAAGAAACTACCAAAATAAAGGTGTTTATAAAACTTGCCAGAATGGAGTTGTGTAGGGTGATGAAAGCATTCGAAAGATATAACTATGATGTTGAATATTTTGTGCAATCTACCGAAAGCGATGACGAAGAACTGATAAAGAATTACGACCTTTTAATGAAATATTTAAGTATATAACTATTTGTATTTGAAATAATGAAGCATCGTACAATACCTGTTTTTGTTCCGGAGTTGGCTTGCCCTAACCAATGTATTTATTGCAACCAACGTATAATATCCGGGCAGTTGCAAATACCTTCCGACCAAGAAATAATAAATACCATAGAGCGTAACCTATCAACATTCGATAGCGATACTTTTGTGGAATTGGGTTTCTTTGGCGGAAATTTTACCGGAATAGAATTTGACGAGCAACAGCGTTTGTTTTCTCTTATAAAACCTTATCGCGATAGAAGTATAATAAAAGAAGTAAGGCTCTCGACCCGTCCCGACTATATAAACAATGAGGTGATGGACCTTATGGTTCGAAACAATGTGTCTACCATAGAACTTGGAGTGCAATCGCTCGACGACGAAGTGCTTGCCACTGTGCAACGTGGCTATACCTCGCAACAGGTATACGACGCTTGTTCGCTTATACGCAAAGCAGGCATCAAACTCGGTATGCAAATGATGGTGGGTTTGCCAAACGACACTCCCGAAAAATGCCTCTTCACTGCAAAACAAATAGTAGAATGCGGTGCCGAAAACACAAGAATATATCCAACATTGGTTATCCAACATACCAAATTGGCCGATTGGTACACCAAAGGAATATATAAACCACTTACTTTGAACGAGGCTGTGCAATGGGTGAAACCTTTGCTTTATCACTTCGAAACCAATAATGTAACCGTGCTTAGAGTGGGTTTACACCCTACCGAAGGGTTTATAAATGGTAGCGATTATTTGGCAGGACCTTTTCATGTGGCGTTCAAAGAACTTGTGCAAACCGAAATATGGAGCGATATTTTAAACTCTGTATCTGTTTGTTTTAAAAAAGATAATATAGTGGTAGAAGTACCGGCAAAGCAGATAAATGCCGCCGTGGGTCATCATGCCAAAAACAAAAAGGCTTTGGAAGAAAAGTTTGCCGCTAAGGTGAAATTTGTGCCAAACAACAATATGCCCGTATACACCTATAACGTGTTGTAAATAAACTGAACGTTCGGTTTTTGAATATAGGCAATCTTTAAAAAATACAAAGTACCTAAAGTTGCCTCTACAAAATACATATACCTGCTTTGAATGTGAGTTTTTTTGAAAGTTGATACAGCATATATTTTAAAACATAAATACTACAAATTAAATTATTTCGTTTATTAAAATACTCTTTTTTTGAGAGAAGAATAAAATACAAATATAATACATTGGTTGATGATAACATACAATAAAACAATATTATCTAATGGTCTCACACTTATAACACACAGGGAGGCGAGTACTCCGTTGGTGTCGGTAAACATATTGTACAATGTTGGAGCACGCGACGAAAATCCCGACAAAACGGGTTTTGCACACTTGTTTGAACATTTGATGTTTGGTGGCTCCAAAAATATTCCCGACTACGACTATTATTCCAACAAAGCCGGTGCCGAAAACAATGCTTTTACCAACAACGATATTACCAATTACTACATTACTTTGCCCGAACAGTATTTGGAAACAGCCCTGTGGATGGAGTCGGACCGTATGAACGAGCTTGCTTTTTCCGACAAAAGTTTGCAAGTGCAACGCAATGTGGTTATCGAAGAGTTTAAGCAACGTTATCTCAACCAGCCGTACGGTGATGTATGGTTGTTGTTGCGTCCGTTGGCCTACAAGCATCACCCTTACCAATGGTCCACCATAGGGAAAGATATTTCGCATATCGAAAATGCCACCATGGACGATGTTAAGCATTTCTTTTATAAATACTACCGCCCATGCAATGCCGTTATGAGCATAGCCGGAAATATCGACGAAAAGGCTACCATCAATATGGTGGAAAAATGGTTTGGCACCATAGCTTCGGGCACTCCATACGTGCGACAACTGCCTGCCGAACCCGAACAAACCGAAGCACGAACACTTACAGTGCACCGCGATGTGCCTTCGAATGCAATATACAAAGCCTACAAGATGTGCCGCCGTATGTGCCACGATTATTATGTATACGACCTTATTTCGGATATCCTCTCCAACGGTAAGTCGTCGAGGTTGTACAACGAACTGGTGGTAAAAGACAAACTATATACCGAACTCAACGCCTTTATTACCGGCGATGCCGATGAGGGATTGTTTATTTTTGTGGGAAAACTTGCTGACGGTGTGGATATGTCCACTGCCGAAAATGCTTTGCTCGAACAGATAGAGAAACTGAAAAACGACCCCATTGATGAGCAAGAACTGCAAAAGGTGAAGAATAAACTCGAAATCACGTTCCTTTATTCGCAATACAAAGTGTTGGATCGTGCCATGAATTTGGCTTACTTTGATTGGTTGGGCAATGTGGATTTGATAAACAACGAGCCGCAATGCTATGCCGCCGTTACCACCCACGACATCAAGCGGGTGGCAAACCTGACATTTACACCTCAGCATTGTTCCACTTTGTATTACATGAGAAAATAATGCTTGCCCTATGAGAAGACTGTGGTTTTTAAAAAAATTGCTTGAACTGATACCCACAAGGGAAAAGTATGACCGTTTTATAGAACGCTTTTTTGGTTTTATATTTGCCAAACTAAAGCTCTCTTTCCCCACCAAGGCACAGTTGTATTCCATCATATTCCGTTCCGACTCGCCGGCAGGCAAACAGTTCGACATCTATTTGCTATACGCCATAGGCATAAGTGCTTTTATTCCTATACTCAACAGCATACCCACTCTCAACACCTACCTTTCGATACCTTTCCTCGTTTTGGAATGGTTGCTTACGTTGGCTTTTACCGCCGAATATTTGCTGCGTATATATTGTGCCAAAAATGCCACTCGCTACATATTGTCGTTCTACGGAATAGTAGATGCCCTTTCGATATTCCCATTCTATTTGGCCATTATCTTCCCCGGTTTGCAGTCGGTGGCAGTGATACGCATACTGCGTGTGCTGCGCATTTTCCGAATACTAAACATGGGCGGTTTTATGAAGGAAGCCTACGTAATGCTGATGTCGATAAAGCGAAGTTTGCGAAAGATACTCATATTTATGATGTTTGTGTTCATCACCGCAGTGATATTGGGCTCTGTTATGTACACTATCGAAGGCGACATCAACCCCCAACTCTCAAGCATTCCTAAGGGAATATATTGGGCTATAGTAACACTTACCACTGTGGGCTATGGCGATATTTCGCCCCTCACCGATATGGGTCAGATAGTGGCAAGCATAGTGATGATATTGGCATACTCCATTATAGCGGTGCCAACAGGCATTATAAGTGCCGAAATCATTGCCGCTGACCTTAAGCGTAAAAAACTGACCGACAATGATTATAACAACGATATTAAAGATGTAGAACCCGAAGATGATAAAATAACCACATGCCCCAATTGCAATTTGACCATCACCGACAAGGATGCCAAATATTGCAAACGTTGCGGTTCGCCATTGGATAGATAAACTAAACACACGATAATGATATGAAAAAAGTAGTTACATTTCTTTTTGTTGCCACGCTCAATATGGTGCTTTTTGCCCAAGAGGCTCGCAAAACCATTGTGGACACTGCACAAAACAAATATTTTGTATCGCTCTCCGCAGCCTCGTTTGCCGACAGTGTAAAAGCCGGTAATGTGCTGGTGGTAGACGTAAGAACCGAAAAAGAGTATGCCACAGGGCATATCGAAGGCTCCGCCAATGTGGTATGGGGCAATAACTTCGAAACCCTTTTGCAGGCTGCCAACCTCGACAAAGGCAAAACCATAGCAGTATATTGCCGCAGCGGTCGCCGAAGCAAAGGAGCGGCCAAAACACTTGCATTAAAGGGATACAATGTAATAGAACTCGACAAAGGCATTGTAGGTTGGCAACAAGCCGGCTTGCCCGTAGCAAAATAAACAGCCACAAGGCATGGCATGATAGAGACACGCTTTGCAGTGTCTCTATTTTTTTATCCCTCAGTGCTTGTTTAGTAGAGTGTGTAACGGATTTATATCGTTGATTTTTTGCTTGCTGTGCTTTCGGACTGCAAAAGTAAACCTCGCTTCCTTTCTCCTCTTTTTGAATAGATTATAGAAAGGCATTTGTCGTTATTAGGTGAAACTATAATAACGGATTTATATGCAACAAAGCGACTGCCTACAACGCCATGCGGCAATGCCTGCAACAAGACAAAGGAACACCTGCAAACGCACCCAAATATCGGTGCAAAAACTTGTGCAACTGCGACAAACGAAAATTAAAAACCATACACAAGATGTGGACTTGTCGCTACTGAAACATTTGAAAGCCTTTGCAGGAAAAGAAGTAAACACCTCGAATATCGATACCGATTTCTGCTATCGATTTGCAC
>JAFZFU010000087.1 GCA_017555745.1 Bacteroidales bacterium | reverse complement strand
TATTGGAAAAGCACATAGCCAAACAACAACCCGATATAATAGGCCTGACCGTACCTTTTCCCGGCTGTCTATACGCTGCACTGCTATGTGGAAAATACATAAAGACACATCACCCAAACATTAAAGTGGTGATAGGCGGAGGCTTTGCCAACACAGAATGTCGTACACTATCCGAAAAAAGAATATTTAAATACACCGACTATATAACCCTCGATGATGGCGAGTTGCCACTACTGCGTATAGCACAACTATTCGAAAACAAAATTACTGCAAACAACCTTGTAAGAACCTATTACATAGAGAAAGACAATATAACATACAGCCACAACGACGACGAAAACCTAGCCTTTGCCGACACCCCTTCACCAAACTTTGAGGGATTAGATATGAACGAATACATATCTATGGCCGAAATGACCAACCCCATGCACCGTCTATGGAGCAACGGCAAATGGAACAAGATGATGCTGTCTCACGGATGCTATTGGGCAAAATGCGCCTTTTGCGATACCTGCCTCGACTATATATCACGCTACGAAACATCTACGGCAGCCAAAGCTGTAGACAAAATGCAAAGTATAATGAAGCAGACGGGACAAAGCGGATTCCATTTTGTAGACGAAGCCATGAGTCCGCAAATGCTTAAAAACCTATCACTCGAAATAATAAACCGCAACATAGCCACAAGTTTTTGGGGCAATATACGATTCGAAAAAGCCTACACTCCCGAACTATGCTACCTTATGGCACAAGCCGGATGTATAGCAGTATCGGGAGGTTTGGAAGTAGCCTCAAACCGACTGCTAAAACTAATGAATAAAGGAGTAAGCATAGAACAAACAGTAACAGCAGCTCGCAACCTAACCAACGCCGGCATTATGGTACACGTATATTTGATGTATGGTTTCCCGACCGAAACATTGCAAGAAACCATCAACGCATTGGAGGTGGTGCGACGTATGTTTGAAGAAGGCATAGTACAATCGGCATTTTGGCACCGCTACGCTATGACGGTACACAGCCCATCGGGCAAAGACCCACAAAAATACGGCACCAAGCATACAACTAACGCAACGAATGCGTTTTGCAACAATGAAATAGATTTCGACTACCATTTCGACTACAACCTCGAAGCAGTAGGACAGGGCTTACGTTTTGCCACATACAATTATATGAATGGCTTAGGCTTTGAACGACCACTACACAAATGGTTTAATATCAAAGTACCAAAACATTCTTTAAACCGTTAACCGGGAATATTTTAGAGTATTGAAACATATAATAAAATTTAATTGGAAGTAGCAACAAATAGTGTTAGTTCAACTATATATCAAAACTCCCTCGCAATGTGAATATATCATCATTACGAGGGAGTTTCATTTCTTTGCGGTTAAAATTCCATAACACTAAATTTCACAAAACTACTCTTATATCTTAATTGCTTTCGAGAGGCGAAGTTTTAATTATGGAATTTATTTTTTCCCAAATAACGTCATCTGTATTTTGAAAATCGGCACCTACCAAACGCCCAATCTCATTACCATCTTTCATTACCACCACCATAGGTATAAACTTAGCATCATATTTTCTTGCCAACGACTTACATTTATCCACATCTACTTTAAGTACTTTCACATCATTGAGATGTTTTTGAGCTACAAGTTCCATTTTTGGCGTCAGCAATTGACAAGGTGCACACCATTTTGCCCAAAAATCTACAAGTACTATACCGCTTTTAATATCGCTATCGAATGAACTTTCGGTGGTTTCTATTATATATTCCGTTTTATCGGCAGAGTTATCTTCCATTATCCAAGCAAATTCATTTGTCAAACTATCAGCCGAATTAGTTCCACCATCCTCTATCCTACCCATATCTATCCATTTTATCCCTTCTTCGGTCGGAAGTTCAAATAATGTATCATCGACGGGCATAGCTTCTATCGAGATTAGTTTTTTGACTGCTTGCATACTTATAGTTTGCCGATTCATAGAAGTTATATTTTTCACTTCCAAACCTTTACCTGTAGGCGATGATGTATTTAGTACACATACGTTTGTATCAATCCAAGAAGTGATATTCATTCTTATCTTGCCGGATTTAATACTACCTTTTACTTTTATACATTCTCTGTTCTCAACAGTATCAGTATCGAGATATATACGTTCTATGATAGTGGAAGAAGAAGCTGTAGTACTATCAAACATTATAGTAGTCTTTCCATTTAATTGACTGATGGTATAAGTAGTATGCTTATCGGCAAGATATATTAGTTTCATTGACTGACCTTTTGCCAAATAAACATAACTACCATCACTTCGATAATAGAGTTCTTCGGCAATAGAGTTGCTACCAAAACCTTTGGTAGAGTTTTGATACACAACCTTGCCTTCGAAATATTTTTGCCCCATCGATGCGTGTGCAATTAGTATTGTAACTATTGCTACTATTACTCGTTTCATTGTACTTATTATCATCGGTTGATAAGTTTATACCAAACTACAAATATCTGATACCCGCAACCTTACTATGGCTTGGTGTAGATACTATAAATGTCATTCTCTCTCCCTTCTCAAGATGATGGGCAGTGTTGTATATTCCATAACGATTTCCCACTATGGTATCCAACTGCATAGGACATTCGTATAGTATATGCTCCGGATTTTCCTTACTGTCTATCACAAAAGCAAGCCATTGTCCCGACATTCCTGTATTTTCGGGAAAATGCAAAACATAGCCTTCTTTCAGTTTTTCAAACACTGTATCGTTTTCATTCAAAGGTTTTAGAAGTTCTTCTATACTGCAAACATCTTTCAAATCACGTATATCGCAATGATGCTTTTCGGAATAATAAGGTATAAAACCAAGCAAAGGTTTATCATCCACTTCTTTGTAGAAAATCTTTTCCATGGTATACACACGACCTGCCTTGCATTCTTTTCCAAGCTCATTCATTATAGCTTCGTTTCTGGCAGTAAATATAAGTTCATCTTCGGTTGAAAAATCTTGTGGCCCAATGTACACCACCGTTTCGGTTTTTATATCACATTCGTTTGTATTGCTACACGATGTTGTGGCCGCCAATGCTGTAAGTGCTATTGCGGCTAATAATATTTGTTTTTTCATCATCATATATATTTTGGTTATTTTCTATTTCTATAGAGTTCATCTATCTGTTGCCACGGTATTTCGAGCATATCTATCTGCTTAAAAATATCGGGCAATTGGTTTTCGATAAAATCGTCTTTACGCATTTGCATAACTGTAACACGTGCGTTTTTACACACAAAGTTGCCCACACCTCTTGAGTTTTGCAACACATTGTGACGTTGCAAATGTTCATAGGCACGCATTATCGTATTGGGGTTTACCCCCATCTCTGCCGCCATCTCTCTCACCGAGGGCACTCGTTCCTCCTCTTTCCATTGCGAGGTAAGCACACGCTCGTATATGGTGTCTATTATCTGTTTATATATTGGTTTTAATTCGTGAAAATCCATATTTTAAGTTTTTAGATCTTACTATCGGCTATCAGTAAAAGCAACACCCCAACCTAAGCCGATAGTAAAAATAATTAAAATTTCATTCTCTTCATTCTATGATATCCCCACACGTAGCATACCAGGATTTGTACCACTTCATATATTAGCATCCCATAATATACGATAGGAATAATGTGTTCAGAAACATATGGAAGAAAATGTTCTTCGAAATATGCACCGTTTTCACCTATATATACCAGTATGGAAGGTATAGCGGCAAAGAAGGCTATCATAAGTACAAAGAAAACGCCAAAAATCAAAGCACATGTTTTTGCCAATTTGTGTTTTTTGAACACTGTGGAAAAGAAAAACATAAGCGACGATGATGCAACCACACCCAATATATTGCTTATCCAACTATTTGATAACATCATTTCAGTAAAAGCCTCACTAAGGCCATAATAAACATCGTCATAATATTCTAATAAATTTAAGTTCCAAATAAACTCTTGGTATCCTCCAAAAGGCAAAATGGTAAGCAATATATCCACCAACAATGCTGCCGCCATATACGCCACAGGAGTAAAAATAATAGTATAAAAGAGTATGCTACAAAACTTTTCAAGATAGGTAGCAGGTAGTGTGGCATATTGCGGACCATCTTTCTTCATATTTATAAAGCCATAAAGCCACGCAGGAGCCAAAAATATAGCCAAATTCCATCCCGAAGTTATAGCCGAAAAGCGTATTACCGGAGATATATTCATTACATCATCTAATCCTGTGCTACCCCACGAAAGTACAGATAGAGACGATAGCCACACCAATATTGTGGGCAATCCTATAAGAACAGCCATCACCACACCATAGCGGCGAAGATACTGATTAAAATCGTAAACGATTACTTTTTTAAATCTCGAAAAATCAAACTTATTATTATTCATATTTCTTTATTTTTATTGATGACTTTTTCAACGAGGACTTTTATATGCTCTGTATATTGTCTTTTCATCTAAAAAAGCCAATTGGTTATTTATTCATTTATTACTTCTGATGTTTCGTCCACAAAATTGTTTATTACAGTTGGAGTACCTTTATAGGTAAAAGTAGTTGTACCAACTATAAGTAAATTCAATGTTTTGTTTATAGTTCCTACTTTGCAATCCTTTCCATTGTCATCTGTTGATATATCCATATTCAAATTGTCTATATCAAGTCCGGGTGATTTAATGCAACCTCGACCCAATACAAGAATATTAGCTGTATCTACCATTCCAAAAATTTTGACTTCTCCACTTGTTTTGATGTTTAGCTCTTTAACTTTTAGAGTAGCATCATTTTTAAACTTACCTCCTACCTCCATATCTACATTAAGTTCATCGCCTTTAAAGAGGGAGACAATCTTAACTATAGGATTATTTATCGTATGTACAGAATGTAGATTTGGCGAATTACATTTTACAATCAATACCATATTTTTATTTTCCCAAAGAATGCTGTCGAATGTTTTTTTGTCCATCCCTATGCTGTCGCAGTCTGCTATTTTGGCTATAAGAGTACTATCTTGTACACGTATATCCAATGCCGACATAACGTTGGTTTTTACTATCGCCTCCACACAAGGAACGTCATTGCTTTGAGAATACTCAATATAAAATTTACCGGCCGCATCTATCTTATCAAAATATACCGAATCTATAACCAACTTTGTCAGCTCTCCCGATTTTAAGCCTTCTTCGATACTTTCGTCAGTATATATTACGTCATTACACGAACTTACAACACCCACTAAAAGTGTCAGTATAGCTAATATTAAATATCTTTTTAGTTTATTCATCGTTTTCATATCTTGTGGTTATCTTTTGTTTAGTTTAGCTTTTTTACCTATTTTTTCTGTTATGGATGCGGGGTTGCCACTATAGGTGAGCGATGTTTTGTCTCGCAGTTTTACATTGAGCGAGTTTTTTACCTCTCCTATCCGATGGTCGCCAATTCCCGAAGCAACAAACTGCATATTGTCGGCAGACAATCCTTTGGCGTTGAGCGAGCCACTGCCACTATAGTTTATTGACACATTGGTGGCAATACCTTTTTTTACTTTCACATCGCCCATTCCAGAACAAGATAGTTGCATATCTTTTGAGTTTAGTTTTTTGATAGTAGTATTGCCCGAACCGCTCGATGTTATTGCAATGTTATCGCCATCAAAGCTATCAATATTTACATTGCCCATTCCGGAAGTTTCTATATTCAAATTATTTATATGCAGACTATTGGCGTTTATATTGCCGGAACCCGACATCGATATATCAGCCACCTTTATCTTTATAGTTCCATCTATATCCACGTTGCCCATTCCCGAAGTTTCTATTTCTAAAGTATCGATAGTTATAGGTTTGGAAATTTTTATATTGCCCGAACCATTCATTTCCACATCAAGGTATTGTGCCGATAGCGTTCCGTTGATATTCAAATCGCCCATTCCCGAAAACTCTATCTGACCTCTGTTTAAGTTTCCACAAAGATAAACATTGCCACTGCCTTTCGACGAGATGTTCAGCACCTCAACATCCAATGGTTGCAAGCATTCGAGGTCGCCCATTCCCGACATGTCTATTTCCAAAACATCGCCTGTAATGGCAGTTTTAAGTGTCAGATTGCCACTGCCTTTTTGGGTTATACTTTTCAGTTGTTTGGAACTGCATTTAAGAATACATTGATAGTTTTTATCTATCTCCCATTGAATATCTTCGAAGTCTACACTATCGTTCATTTCGATATACAGCACTTCATTGTCAACATATATATCAGCCAAAGCCATTATCTCGTTGTTACAACAAAGTTGCACCATAGGTTCGCCCTCCGATTGACTGTATTCGATATCCATAATGCCAAACTCTGATTCTATGGCGTTGAACTCGTCAACCTCAATGTTACGTACTTCGATAGGTCCCGATAATTTTATCTTTTGCACCTCATCGCTCTGGTTAGAGATAAATTCTTTGTAGTCTTCAGTAAGCATATTGCACGAAGTTATGCAAGCTGTTGCCACTACTATTGCTAAGTATTTTGTTCTATTCATATTCGTTTTTTTGTTATAAGGAGGGCAAATCTGATTTTGCCCTCTATCGTTTATTCATATTTATTCATTTTGATTGAAGGTTATTTTGTTTCTTTATACTGTTTTATTGTTTTTATTATTCTTGTTATTACATCAGATATTGAGAGAACTGAAATAAATAAGAATATTCCGTTTTTCCATGTTATGGTTTCGAGTTCAAAACAATATATTCCTATGCTTATTAATCCCAAATTCGTAAAGATTTCACTCCACAGTGCATCGCTTTTAAGCATTTTCACCAAAAGCGATTTCTTCGTGCTAAACTTTGGTGTTGGCAATACAAGTGCAAGTACTATGCCTATCGCCAAGAAAAGTAGTCCTATTATTAAATCGGCCATGGTTGCCCTATTTGAATATTTCTTTAATTATTTGTCGGTTTCTCACTGCGGTATTAAACAACGGCTCTATCAGTACATTGCTTTCCAAAGCATCGGTATTGCGCATCACGTTGATAAATCCACCGGGCACCATTTCGCTATAAATAGCTTGGTCGTTCTGTTCGCTATCGAAGCTAAAGTACAACTTTTGAGCTATCTCTTCCATAGAAGCATTAACAAGCACATCGTCTTTCGACAGTATCACTATAGGGTCGATAAGGTTTTCTACATCCTTTACCTGATGTGTGGATATTATGGTAATGGTATCATCAGTGGTATGGCGTGCCATTATTCTACGGAAATCGGTCTTGCTTGGAATATCCAATCCATTGGTAGGCTCGTCGAGGAGAAGATATTTTGTTTTGAGAGCTACCGCCAAACAAAACATTGCTTTCTTTTTTTGTCCATACGATAGTTGTTCAAACTTCTTATCATACGCCACCTCCATTTCCTGTATAAGGTCGAGGAAAAGAGTACGACTGTAATTTGGATAAAAAACACCTATGCTGTCGGCATATTTTATAGGTGTGGTATAACTTGGTGCTATTACCCCTTCGGGCAAGAAAAATATCTCCTGAAGAAAATCGGGAGTGCGGCTGAATGGCTTTTTACCATCAACCAAACATTCCCCTCGGTTGGGACATTGCAAACCATTTATTATTTTCAAAAGAGTGGTTTTACCAACTCCGTTTTCGCCAAGCAATCCATAAATATGTCCTTCTGTAAAGGTCAAATTGATGTTTTCAAACACTTTTTGACTGCCGTATGCAAAGTTTAATTCTTTTATATCTATCATATTTTGATTATGTTATATTTGTTTCACATTAGTGTATTATTGCTGTAATACACTGCAAAGATAATACATTTTTCTCATACTCCAAACAAAAAATATATATTTTTTATATTTTACCCTGTCTTAACGCTACAACAAACTACATATCAAGATATTAAAAAAATATTATTTTTCAGATACAATAAAATTAGCACAAAAGTTGTTATACTCGAAAAATAAATGTAATTTTGCAATCTGAAAACATATAATATATTGGACGTGATAACAACAGAGCCTCTGCCGCATAGTTTGCTAAACCTCACCAACATAATGCTCGCTGTTGGTATGATATTTTTATTTGTAATGTCGGCATTATCCACACTATTTTACAGAGCAATAGACAGCATAAACAGGAGCGACTACAGCGAAATTAAAAAACAAGGTACCACCACCTCATCACTACTGCTCAAACTTATCGACAACGAAAACAAAACACTTACATCATTAGAGTTTTCGGCACTCTCGTTTAGAGGGTTTTCGCTTATGATGGGCATAATACTTTTTATACGTACCATACCCTATAGCACACCATATTACTTTGTTATTATGTCGGTGGCGGTGCTCGTATACCTTATGCTTTTTGCATTGCTAACCATACGTCTGCCATACAATTTGGCACACAAAAACGATGTAGATATAGTATGCCGCTGGGCATTGCTGATAAAGATATTAGACATCATATTCTCGCCATTGGCATACATCATCATCAAATTTGTAAACAATCAGCCCACCAACGGCAACACCAATGCCCTTTCGGGTGACGAGATAAGCGATATGATAGAGATAGCCGAAGGTGGCGACGATGTGGAAACCGAAACAATGATGCTGAAAGGCATAGTGCGTTTTGGCGACTTGGTGGTAAGCGAGATAATGAAATCGAGGGTCGATCTTGTGGCTGTAGAACGAAATATGACAGTAAACAACATATTGGATATTGCCAAAGAAACAGGTTTCTCTCGTATACCTGTATACCAACAAACCATAGATAACATTAAAGGCATACTATACGTAAAAGACCTATTGCCACTGATGAACAACTGCAACAACCAATCGGAATGGTATAACCTTATACGACCACCCTTTTTTGTGCCTGAAAGCAAAAGTGTAAGCGACCTGCTCCACGACTTTAAAGAAAACAAAATACACGTAGCCATAGTGGTGGACGAATATGGCGGCACGGCAGGGTTGGCAACTCTCGAAGACATAATAGAAGAAATAGTGGGCGAAATAACCGACGAATACGACAAAAACGAAACATCGTACAAACAAATATCCGACAACACTTATCTGTTTGAAGCCAAAACGTCCATTATAGACTTTTGCAAGATAATGGAACTATCCGACGAAACCTTCGACGATATACGTGGCGATGCCGAAACATTGGCAGGCCTGATATTGGAAACAGCAGGTGCAATACCCGAAGTAAAACAATGTATTAAAATTCAAGACTTCGATTTCGTGGTAATGGAAGCCGACACCCGAAGGATAGAAAAAATACAAATAACCGACAACAGGTAAGATTATATTTTTGACAAATATGTTTAATTAAAAAAATAATACACCGATGAAAAACAGAATATTATCACTCATACTTATAGCCACATTCGGCATAGTGGGCTGCTCAAACGGCGATGGCGACTACACCCCTAAACCATCAGCTTTTTATCGCATTACAATGCCCGAAAAAGACTATAAGTTATACGACACAAATATATTACCGTTTACATTCGAATATCCCGAATACAGCCAAATAAAAATTAAACGCAACGACAACGACGTTAAGTTCTTAGATCTAACATTCTCACAATTCAACGGAACAGTATTTTTAACCTACAAAACACTTGGCGGGAAACGCACAGTGGCCGGTGAAGCCGATACCGCTCACCAAATGGTGGCTATACATTACAATATGGCATCGGGGGTGCACGAACAAAGCTACAACGACTACGACAACCACATATACGCAAACACATACACCCTGAAAGGAAAGTCGATAGCATCTACATATCAATTTTGGGCTACCGACAGCACAAAACACTTTCTGAGAGGTGCTTTTTATATAAACAGCAATCCTAACTACGACTCGCTTCAACCCGTATACGACTTTATACACCAAGACATAGTACACCTGATAGAAACATTAAAGTGGAAATAACAACAACAAAAACAACATAGAAAGGGAACAAAAAGATGAAAGTATTCAAGTTTGGAGGCGCTTCGGTAAACAGTGCCGACGCAGTACGAAATATGGCAGCAATAGTTAAACAACACGCCACAGACCCATTGGTGGTAGTGGTATCGGCTATGGGTAAAACCACCAACAACCTCGAACTGCTGGTGCCTCATCATCAAACTCATACTCCAAAAAACATACCCGAAACACTAACCAAAATAAAAAACTATCACTACAACATAGTGGACGAACTTTTCGAAAACGACACACAAGAGGTGTATAAACAAATAAACCTACTCTTTGCACAACTGGAAGAACAGGTAATGCACCCCTCGTTTGACTACAACTACAACTACGACCAAATAGTATCGGTAGGCGAACTGCTATCCACCACCATTATAAGTCTATACCTTAACCATAAAGGCGTAAACAACACGTGGGTAGACATACGCACCGTTATAAAAACCGATGCCACATATCGTGAAGGAAAAGTGGACTGGGAAATGACCCAAAGTTGCGTAAACCACAGTTTGAAAAACATTATATCCGACAGCGGGTTGGTAATAACACAAGGCTTTATAGCCTCGTCGGTGCAAGGCACCACCACCACTTTGGGACGTGAAGGCTCCGACTATAGCGCTTCGATATTGGCATACTGCCTCGATGCCTCTGACATGGTTATATGGAAAGACGTACCAGGGTTCTTAAATGCCGACCCAAAATTCTTTGCCAACACCACCAAAATAAACACCATACCATACAACGAAGCAATCGAATTAGCATACTATGGCGCTTCTATTATTCACCCAAAAACGGTAAAACCACTGCAAAATAAAGAAATACCGCTACACGTAAAATCGTTTGTAACGCCGCAATCAGAAGGATCGGTAATCAAAAACGCATCATACGTAGACCCCGAAACACCACTATACATATTCAAAAACAACCAAATACTGCTATCCATTATGCCGAAGGACTTCAGTTTTATAGCCGAAGACAATCTGCAAAAAATATTCGGCGAAATGGCTAATATAGGCATAAAAGTGAATATGATACAAAACTCTGCGCTCAGCTTCTCTGTTTGTATCGACGACCACCACCTGGTATTCGACAAACTGATACCCACACTGCAAAAAGATTTCGCTATACGCTACAACAAAGGTCTGCAACTGATAACTATACGCTACTACACCCCCAAAATAATTAACGAAATAGTAAACCACCGAAAAATATACTTGGAACAACACAGCCGCATAACCGCCCAACTGTTGACAGAAATGTAAAAAGACTACAGACTACGGAAATATATAGCGGTTTACCTGTTTACTTGTTTACCTGTTGGGGACTACGGACCACAGACTACGGACTACGGAGAATAAATTAAAAACTCAAAGCTTAGAGCTCAAATATAACAAAAAATGATGAACGACACAATAACAATAGGACTGCTTATACCCTTTATAGGCACTTTATTAGGAGCCGGTATGGTATTTTTGATACGCCATCAAATGAGCGGCAGATTTCAAAAATTCTTGTTAGGCTTTGCTTCGGGAGTGATGATAGCCGCCTCGGTGTGGAGTTTGCTTATCCCCTCCATCGAAGTATCATCAACAGACTATCGTTTTGCGTGGATGCCACCTGCAATAGGCTTCTTGGCCGGAATGGCATTTCTATTAATATTAGACACCATCATACCACACCTCCACCTCAACGCCACCAAACCCGAAGGGGTAAAAAGCAAACTGCAACGCAGCACTATGCGTGTGTTTGCCATATCGCTGCACAACTTTCCCGAAGGAATGGCAGTGGGCGTAGTATTGGCAGGAGCCATAAGCGGACAAAGCAACATAACCACCACGGCAGCATTGGCACTAAGCATAGGTATAGCCATACAAAACTTCCCCGAAGGTGCCATAATATCATTACCACTATATAGCGACGGAGTAAGTCGCAAAAAATCATTCCTCTACGGAGCACTGTCGGGATTGGTGGAACCAATAGCAGCCATTCTTACAATAATACTCATAGATACAATGATGCCCCTATTCCCATACCTGTTGGCATTTGCAGCTGGCGCTATGATATACGTGGTAGTGGAAGAACTGATACCCGAATCGCAAAACGGCGACCACTCTAACATAGGAACCATAGGTGTAGCAATAGGTTTTGTATTAATGATGATACTGGATATTATGTAGGCTGATGTGCACACATTGCGTAGCTAAACATTAAACAGATTGGTAGAAGTTTGTATAGAGGGTATTTTTTAGGACTACAAGTCAACGAGACTACTAGTGCTTTCTTTTTTTTTTGATTGCTTTTTTATAGGCAATTTCTAAAAATTGCTTTGCAAGTGATTTGCGGAATTTTACTAGAAAGATTTTTACTTTCTTTTGATTGAGCATAGCGGGCTATGCGATTGAAAAAGAAATAGAAAGATTTCGGTAAAAAACGTAAAGCACGCAAAAGTTTCAAAGAACACTCTTTTGTTTATCCGAAACGTGGAATTTTTAGAAGTTGCCTTGAGACTACAAGTCGACGTAGTCGTCTGGCGAAGCACTAGCGAAGCCCCACTTGTTGTCTCGTGGACTCGTTGTCTTGTAGTCTGCGAAGCTACAGGTAAACAAGTAAACACCATATATATTACTATTGACTTTTTTTTCAAAGCCACACAATAATATATATATTATCACGTTTATGACTGCAAATAATTTGAGAGAGGCTCGGTGTGTAAAAGCATCGGGCTTTTTTTTAAAACAAACAACGATAACCCCTAACTTGAACGAAAATGAAACCATCGAAGATAATATTCCCATCACGACAATCGTCGTTATCGCAACTAAACCGAATACTTAAAGGCAAGAAATACAGCGACGCCCGCTATTACATATTAACCGACGAGAACACCTCTCAACACTGTCTGGCATTGCTTATCAGCAAAGTGGAGGCATTACAGGAGTCGGAGTTTTTGGAGATAGAAAGTGGCGAAAGCAACAAAACAATAGATATAGCATCGCAACTATGGCAGGCACTGCTCGAAATGGACGTCGACAGCAACAGCATAATAGTAAACCTTGGCGGCGGTATGGTGAGCGATATGGGAGGCTTTGTGGCTGCTGCCTACCATCGTGGAATACGATATATTAATATCCCCACCACCTTGTTGGCAATGACCGATGCCGCCATTGGTGGCAAGACCGCCGTAAACATCGGCGAGGTAAAAAATCAGATAGGCTTCTTCCACAGTGCCGAAATAGTGTGCATAGAACCCGATTTCCTTACCACCCTACCCGACCGTGAATATACAGCAGGTATCTTTGAGATGATGAAAACACTTATGGTGGGCGACCCGGAACTATACAACCTATTCTGCACCAAACTGCTAAACGGCGAAGCCCTGCCTATGGATATGGTAAAAGCGGCGGCACAGATAAAAGCGGCAGTGGTAAAAGCCGACCCCTACGACAAAGGCATACGCAAGATGCTGAACTGGGGACACACCCTTGGTCACGCAATAGAAAGCTACAGCCTATCGCACGACCAACAGCCCTTACTTCACGGAGAGGCAATAGCATTGGGGATGATAGGCGAGGCATATCTGTCGACAAAAAAACTAAACCTCGACAACGAAGAATACAACAGAATAAAGAACATAGTGTCGAAGATAATAAACGTGCCGCAATACGCTCTTGGCACCCTGCCCGAACTGATAAACTACATAAAGGCAGACAAAAAGAAAAGTGGCAACACCATATACTGCACACTGCTAAACCAAATAGGCGAGCCGACAATAGATGTGGCAGTATCCGAAAACGAAATATGCGACGCATTAATGAACTTGAGATAAACGGATTTACGGATTTACGGAAATCATTAAAACCAAAATTCCGTAATTACGGCAAACGCCCCACTAATTGTCTCATTAAACCTCAACCCCAAAAGAAACCTAAAATGACCCATATACGACACCAACTGCACAGAATGGCCGAACTGTCGGGCAACGAAAAGCACACACACGACTTTATAGCGGAGCACTTGCGTGAGCTCTGCCCCACTCATCTGCACACCAATGTGGGCGGTTATGGTGTGGTGGCTGCTTGGCTGACCACACACACTGCACCAACAATAGCTTTACGAGCCGACATAGATGCTCTGCCAATCAAAGAAACATTGGATAAAGACTACATATCCGCCACCGATGGAGTATCGCACAAATGTGGTCACGACGGGCACACAGCAATATTGCTACGCACCGCAGAGCTCATACACTCCCTAAAACCACACTGCAACACCATACTTATATTCCAACCCGAAGAAGAGACGGGACAAGGGGCACGAAAAATATTAGACAGCAAAATATTGAAACAATACAATATCGACAAAATATTTGGGTTCCACAACCTTCCGCACTACGACACAGGCTGCGTGGTAATAAAACACAACACCTTTGCCGCCGCATCAATAGGTATGACCATAACGCTGCAAGGTCGCCCCACACACGCCGCCCATCCCGAAAAGGGAATCAACCCAACCATGGCAGTGGCTCAAATAATAATGATGATAAACCAAGAGTGTGCCAACCTTAGCGACAACCCTCAAGCGGTGCAAGCCACCCCCATACACACACGCATAGGCAATATTGCCTTCGGAACATCGGCAGGCGAGGCACAGGTGATGTACACCCTCAGAGCGTGGAACAACTGTAATATGACCGCCACACTGCTACACCTCGAAAACGAGATAAGCAAAATATGTTTGCAACATAACCTGACTCACCATATAGAATACTGCGAGGCATTTGCGGCAGTGGACAACTCCGCAGCGGAAGTAGAGACTATACACAGGGCGGCACAAAAACTAGGTATGCCCATACAATGGATAGACACCCCTTTCAGATGGAGCGAAGACTTTGCCGAATACCTCAAGCATTACAAAGGTGCATACTTCGGTATAGGAGCCGGCACCGACAGCCTCGAACTCCACCACCCACAATACAACTTCAACGACGAAATAATAGAACCCACAGCACGCCTGCTTGTGGAATGTTTGAGTTAGTAGGACTACGGAGGGTGCCGCATTATGCTCAGCTGTAGCTTCGCAGACTACAAGTCAACAAGACTACGAGACTACTAGTGCTTTCTTTTTGTTTTTTTTGATTGCTTTTTTATAGACTATTTTTTATAGACTACAAATCGACGTAGTCGTCTGGCGAAGCACTAGCGAAGCCCTCCGTAATTCCATAATTTCGGCAGTGAGCTACGAGCAATGGGCAATGAGCCGGCTACCGCATACGGGATTGCGTAGGCTAATACACCCAATACTATTCTTATCGATTATCTTAATTCTTGGATTCTATCATTTCCCAAATTTTGGCGATAAATGCTTTGGCAGGTTCTACTAACGGCAAAACATCGTTTTCTTGCAAATCGAAGCAGTCGCCATAGTCTCCGGTAAGACGCATAGTGTATAATGAATTATATTGTCGTGCCAATTCTTTATCTATCTTTCCCGAATAGACAAAATGTTGATTAAACATTCTGATTATTCCATCGTGTGTTTTTGTGTTTATATTATTGACTATAAGTAATGCTGATACTGCGTAGTAAGCAGCATAATACAATCTGTTGGCTGCTGTTACCCACATTTCTAGTTCAATTACTTTTTTGGCATCTTCCAATGTTTTTTTGGATTTCTCCAAACGATAGTCTACTATCTGTTTTTTTTCTTCTTCTGTCAAACTCATAGTATTCCTATATTATAATATTACAGCGTCTTCCATTACGTTTTTGTAAAAGGGAGTAAAACTTTTGGCTTTCCACTCGCTTTCGGTTTGTATAATAGTGTTTACATCAAAATTCATCATCCAAAACACTGTGTTTATCGAATAGCCTATTGTATTGTAGTCGTCGATAGAAGCACGACCCTCGCGATTTAAAATAACCAAGATATCCCAATCCGAATCCAAACGCTCGGTGCCTCGGGCTCGAGATCCAAAAAGCAAAATCTTGCTACCTTCCGGAATTATGCTATGCAGTTCTTGCTTAACCGCAGATAATATTTCGATGGTATCTTGTTTCATTTTTATGAGAATTTACAAATCTGTTTCGGACTGCAAAGATACAACTTTTTCTCGAATCAACAAAATTTATTTATCTAAACAACTTATTCGACATTTTGCTTCGCAGACTACAAGACTACGAGACAACAAGTGGCTGGCGCATTATGCTCAGCTGTAGCTTCGCAGACTACGAGACTACTAGTGCTTTCTTTTTGCTTTTTTATAGACTACAAGTCGACGTAGTCGTTTGGCGAAGCCTTGCGAAGCCCAAGTTCTGTTGTCTGTTGTCGGCGAAGCCTTGCGAAGCCCAAGTTCTGTTGTCTGTTGTCGGCGAAGCCTTGCGAAGCCCCACTCGTTGTCTTGTTGACTAGTAGTCTCGTAGTCTGGCGAAGCACTAGCGAAGCCCTCCATAATTCCGTGATTCCATAATTCCATAATTCCGTAGATTCCGTAGATTCGGCGTAGCGATAGCGAAGCCAAACCCAAAGCCTCAGAAAAGAACAACGGACAACATTCCGTGTGTGGCTTGTTGTCCGTTGTCTGTTATCTGTTGTCAGTTTTTATTCCAAGTTGAATTTTATATTGGGGTGTACACAGATTGTTATTGTTGCTTCTTTTTTACATCCTTTAGGATCGGTGATAACAAGTTTGTATACTCCATCATCTCCATTAGTTGGGTCGTCATCAGTTGATATAGCTGAGCTTATCTTCAACTCTTTGGTTGTGGCACCGCTATATTTATCTCCATCAGTTATGGCTTCAGTTCCCTTATACCATTGGTATGTTGCTCCCGGATACGTTGTTTCGTCTATAGCAACTCCATTTGTTGTTCCATTATCAACCACAGCAGTAAGCACAATATTATCGCCGTGGCAGTAGCAGTTGTTGTCGGTACCATCTGTAGCTGTGCCGTTTATTTTAAAGTTTGGCCATGGTTTGGGGGTGATGGTGATTTTTCTTTCGCTATCATTACCACACAAGTCGGTAACGGTGAATGTAACATCGGTTGTTTTAATACTATTATCATCATTATAAACAGACAATACTATCGATTGCATACTTGGCGAAGTTGTTACTTGCAAATCGGCTTTGGCAGCACAATTGTCGTTGGTGGCATCTAATATTGTTTTTGCATAATCTGCTATATCAAATGTGTATTGTGTGCAGAAGTACACTTCCTTTTCTATAGCAGTAAGAGTAGGTGCCATTACGGGATCTTCCAAATCTTGCACTATCACCTGCACATTCTGTTCGTCTTTGCAATGCGATGACATTTCCATAACCACTACATTTATGTTTTGGTTGTTGCATGTATTAGGCGATATGGTGGTGTATGAATAGTCAGTACTGAAAGTATTGCCTCCATCGAAAGAATATTGGTACAACGACTGCGAGGTTTCGCCGTCCAATACAGGAGTGTTTGCTCCGTTTACTTGGGTTACATTTACCTTATACTCAGTTTTGGGGCATATTACATTAAATCCATCGGTAAGAATACTATTATCCTCCATATCTGTTACACTTGTAGCTATTGTAAGGTCGAGGTTATCTTCGATAGTAACCGAGCCGACTGCAGTACATTGTTGGTTGTCCTTTACAGTAACGGTATATGTGTTGTGCGAAAGATGGTCGAATGTATACGATGCTTGTCCCGCATACGAAGTACCGGGATCTATAGTATATGTGTAGCTGGTACTGCTATTAGGAGCATTTGTTACAGTAGCTGTAATAGTTCCGTTTGGATTTTGACAATCTGAGATATTGGTCTTAGACAATGCCAACACCGGATTGGCGTATATGGTAAGAACATTTTGAGTGCTTGTTTTGTAGCATCCTGCGGCATCCAACACCTTATATATCACGGTATGAGTGCCGGCAGCAGCACCACCGGGTATGGTGGCAGAATAAGGATCGGCAGTAACCTCTTCATTTATATTTAATACCGACGATTCCACTTCTATTCGATAAGTACCCTCTCCTGTACCTCCGCTTATTGCAGGAATATCTATATTTATGGTAGCACCTTGGCAACCTGCCACAGCAGTGGCACTGCCTATACTCAATGCAGTGGGTGCACCGATTGTTATAGTTTCGGTTTTCTCACATCCGTGTATCTCGTCTTCTATTGTAAAAGCGTACGATGCCGAACCGCTGTTTGTAAGATTGCGGAATATATACTTTCCATTGCCAAGCGATGTGGCAAGATAATCGACAGTGGTACTTCCTGCTGTTTCGGTATAATATACCTTGTAGCTACCGCTACCACCTGTAATGGTGAACTCTACCGACGCATTATTTTCGCCGGGGCAACCTTTTACAATTGTCTTCTCGTATTCAAATGTTGGTTTTACCACTACATTATAGTTACCCGAACTCAAATTGATAGTACAAGGTCCCACTTCTGTTATCAATCGGCGGAACGATGTAGATTGGGTATATGAAGTGGGAAGAGTATAGTTATGTGATGTTGCACCATTTATATCTCTCCATGTTGCACCACCATCCGTAGATTGTTGCCATTGAAACAACACTCTATAATCTCCGCCACCTATAAGCACCATATTGCCTTCTCCATCATATTCAGTATTGGAGGGTTGAACGCCCAAAGTGGTTGGTGGCAAAGTTTCGTAGGAGCATATTCTAACAGTATTATCGATAGGTGTACCGGGATTAAACGTTCCCGAAGCCTCGGCTTGCAACACATTGGAATAAGCAGTGCTACATGCCGCAATATATGCACGACGATAGTATCCGTTTTCGGTAACTATATATGATTCGCCGGTTTGGTTTGTAATATCTACCCATGGACCGGATTCGGTAGTAGATTTTTGCCATTGGTAGTGAGCATTAGGGTCGTTGCTTGTAGCAGAAACACTGTTTTGCAACTGCACTACCGACAAGCCTATATTGTGACCATCGCTCATACACTCAATTGTGTTGGGAGTTATGGTTCCGGCAGTTATTTCGGAATACACATCCAATATAAAAGTTATATTCATTTCGCAACCATATTCCGAATATCCGGTTACAGTAGCAGTTCGTTGCTCTGTTACATTTTGGAAAGTCTCGGTATACGTGCGTTGTTCCAGATTACCATCAGTATCGGACACCCAATAATTTCTTGTAAAGGTATAATCAGTACCATAACATACAGTATCTCGTATTGTTTCTGCTTCGTTAAAGAATATAAACACATAATCTCTTACCGTTTCCACTATAACTTCTTCTTGACACAATGCGTTGTTGTATATGGTAGAATACACTTGTGCCGTTATCTCGTAAGGACCCGGGTTAGGCATACTATGTGTTACACTTTTTTGATTTTTAGTTAAATCTATTGTTTTTATAGGAGAACCATCATCAAAATCTATTTTAACACTATCCACATTAGGCGAATTGGAATTTATCATAAAAGTATATTCCGCTCCGGCACCGGAACAGAAATGAAAATCAGGGTCTTGCAATGTGGAAATATCTATTATACCACCGTTTTCATCTCCCACTAAAAAGTTTGATTTATAAGGCACCGCCTCGCTACCGGCAGCATAGGCATAACCACGAACTTCACCTATACCATAAGTGTGTATAACCATCTTACCCTTGCCAATACTTCGCAAGGTATAGGTACCATGGCTTATGTTTAGACGGGCATAGGCATATTTATTACCACTACCTTCTACATAGTTATAATCTGTACCGGTCATAAAACGGCTACGGATATTTTCTTCAGTGCCACTGGGACGCTTAAGCATAACAGCCTGCCCACCCGATATAGCCTCGATAGGTATTACTATATTTACAAAATGATTATTAGCATTAATACCATCAGCTGCAAAAGTAGAGAAAGTAATATCTTCGATACCTCTTTCGATAGGAGCTATCCATACCATAGAGGGGTCGCCATCGTAATCTGAGGTATTATATCCCGAACGTTGATACAAATAGCATGCTACTGGCTTATTGGTTTCGATATAGCACGAAGTTCCATTTGGATAATCTTCTGACACATCAGGACGATATAAATCATAGTCGTATGTTTCACCTGCATCAAGATCGCTATCAACAACAGTACCATTTATCTTTACCTCTGTATTATCTTCGGTAGCGGTAATGCGTATGTATTCGTTTTCTTCACTTTCGGAAACACCGTTACCCGGAGCTTCGAAACCCATAGACGAAGTAACGGCAAACTTTGTACCCCAGTTAGTGATAGGATAAGCCTGTTCAAATATGTGGTCCATATTGTTGGTAATGCCACTAGGTGCAGGAATTCTGGTTAGAGTATTTCCATTAAATACAGCTATTGTTTTACAATCATCTTCCGAGGATTGAGGATTTACAGCTACCCTTACACCCGAAAGGTCTAATACACTACTACCTGAGGTAGAATTCCAATCCGTTCTAAGAAAATACGATTCACCTTCGTTTAGTGTAATATCAAAGTATTTCAACCCTGTAGTAGCATCTGTGCCAACATTCGATGGTGTAGGTCGTAAAGCATTAATTTTAGTTTCGGGGCCACTTATTCGCACTGGTGTATTATCATCCTTGGCTATAACCATAAAACAAGGACTTGCACTGGTAGGGGTTACGGCACCGGTGGTGTGATTTCCATTTTCGTAAGTTTGAATCATATAATCGGTACCCAATGCAGTGGTAGGCAATACTATCGAGGCATCAAACGAGTATCTGGCCTCGTTTGCTATATATAACGAAATAGGATTATTAGAAGTAACACGCACTGTACGATTATTATATTGACTACCAACACCATCGTGGTGTACCAAAGTTGCCGGCAAGTCTACTTCTCTTGTCGCTCCTGCACTAACAATGTATGTTTGATTTTGAGTAGGATCAGCGTAGTAATGGAATGTTACTTCTGCGTTTACCTTAGGTGCTATAACAGCTGTGTATACATTCCCTCCATTGCTTTGATATCCATTCTCCATAAGCGAGAAGTAAAACTCCGTACCTTGGGTAGATGGTGTTACGGCAAAATCGTCGGCATCTTGGTATTGTATTTTAAAAGTGTGCGTTTCGCAACCTTGGGCTACTGCAAAAGAGTTTTTTGGGCGTACCACCCAACGATATTCGCCTTCGGTAAGGATAGGAAGATGATATTCTGTGGAGGTAGGCTCTGCCACAAGGTATTTGTATGTATTGTCGGTGTTTTTAGCATACATTTGAGTAACAGGTACCGAAGTAGGAGTTACAAACACTTCGTACGACGAAGCACACTCCACAGCATCCCAACTTATCAAACGATCGGTAAGCACAGTGCCATCGGCAGGCTGCAGGTTGGTGGCACACGATATGCCACTACACGCTTTGAATGTGTATGGGCTGCAATGGCTGTAGTTTGCTGCATTAGCACCGGCAGGCACTACTTTCCATCTATAAGTGGTACCATCAACTAATCCGCTATATTGACATGATGTATTCTGTACACTTTGAGCTACACGAGCATTATTTACATACACATCATAGGATGTTACACCTGACATAGCCTCCCAAGTAAGAGTTACAGAATCTGAGGCTTCTACAACTTCACCATCCGTAGGAGCGGTAAGAGTTGGGCAACAGATAGAAGTTGCTAGTGTAGCAGAAAAGTTAGCTTTTGTACAATTTCCTCCCGAAGTATAATCGGTACTTCTATGGAATGTAAATGTAACCTCTTCCCCTGCCGGAACTGTTATTTCCGGAACTGTTACATTCTTATGATAGTAAGTAGTAGTAGTAGAGAAGAATCCAGTACCTGGAATTTCATGACAAGAATTCCCCCAATTATTATCATCATTACCATAAGTGAGAGTTGTAGAACCATAGCTTATCTCTAAATAATCACGCAAATCTGTTGATGACCAGTATGACTTTGCGTATTGTCTTACGGCATGAAATGTAAATGTTCTTATAGTTATCGAGGTATTGGCACCCGGTCTAAATATATACGTTCTTGTAGCGGTTGCATTATTTGCTTGCAACTGAAAAGTGTATGTGTTACCACAACCTACATCGACAGTTCTAGAAGTCTCTGTCATATTTATCGTCGTCTGTCCCCATGCCGTAGCGAAATTTAACAATAGTAATAATGAAAGCAAAGCAGAAAACTTGCTTCGGAAGGTTGTTTTTGTTTTAAAAAGAGCACTCATTTGCCTATATTTTTTGTTAAAAACTTGTTATTCATACCTATATTTTATTGTACCATTATATGGTGGACACCAATGCTTGGCAACCACACATTTGGTTTGCAAAAGTAAACTTTATTTTTGAAATAGACAAATTTATTTTCTTAAATTGTCGCAACACTTTGATATAGTGTTCAATATTTTTCGTCTCAACGGCATTAAATGCTGATATTTATATTAATAACTCAACACTTTGCACGCTTTTTTGCTTCTTCTTATATGTCTTAAATATGCGTTCAAACATGGTTATTGCACATAGGTAGGTGTCATCTATCATTCGTGCATAGGTGAGTGTGGTTTTTATATCCTTATGTCCGCACAACTTGGATATTACATACATGTTGATACCTGCCGAAATGGAGAGCGTAACAAACGTTATTCGTGAAGTGTGGAAGGTGATATGTTTGTCAATACCGGCATTTGCAGCCCACTGCTTTAAGTCGGAATATATGGTGGTGCGCGAATGCAAAGGGAATATATTTTCGCCGGAAGAGAGTTGCATACTTTTCACTTGTTTCAATATATGCAACGCTTGCTTGCCAAGAGGTATATTCACTTCGCTATTTGTTTTCACCTGTATCTTTGTCAACATCTGCATGCCGTTGTATCTATGTATGTTATCCCATTTAAGGGTTTCTATATCCGATAGTCGCAACCCCGTATAACACGAAAAAAGAAAAGCCAATTTGGTTATCAAATGTGGGCAACACGCCAATGTAAGTTTCTCTATATCTTTTACATCCAGGTTGGCACGTTGTGTGCTTGTATGCTTGGGTAAGAGTTTACCTATAGGCGGCATAGGATTTTCTTTTATAAAACCCATGCTAACAGCATATTGCAACACTGCATGTAGTTTTTGCATATAAGTGGTGGCACTACTGGCCTTTATACCGGCTTTAGCCACAAGATAATCGGCAAATCTATGGCAAAAGTCTGTATCTATGTTTTTTACATCGATGTTCTTACCGGCAAATCTTTCTAGATGCTTCAACAGCGATAAGTCTACCATCTCGGTATGTTTTCTAATCTTTTCTTGTCGGCAAACAATAATATCTTTTACCGTTATAGCCCTTCTTTTTCGGCAATTAGCTTTCTCTTTCGGACGGAAATAAGCAGTTGTATTAAAAGTATTCATCATTTAAATTAAATTAGATGTAGTAGTTACGCATTAGAATGTTGTTTGGTATCTTTGTCTTTAGATAGTTTTTATTTCCGGGCACATAAGTTGTGCTACACAATTATGCGGTTTAGGGTATAAAACTCCCACACTTTTGACCCGAAAGTATGGGAGTTAGGGGTGGTAAACCACATAGTTTTAACTGCTAAACCGCATGCCTTGCAAACGGATTATATATGCAGGTTTACTTTTGCAAACCAAATGTGTGGTTGCCAAGCATTGGTGTCCACCATATAATGGTACAATAAAATATAGGTATGAACAACAAGTTTTTTAACAAAAAATATAGGCAAATGAGTGCTCTTTTTAAAACAAAAACATCATTCCGAAGCAAGATAACCGCTTTGCTTTCATTATTACTATTGTTAAATTTCGCTACTGTTTGGGGACAAGAGACGGTTAATGTAACCAACCAAGGTGCAACTTTTGAATGTGGCAAAACCTACAATGTTTCTGCCACCACTGAAGATTCGTATACCTTTACTAATAATACCGGTCAGGCTATTACGATAAGTGGTATTACTGTGAATACGTTGAAAAGAAGTAATGATTACGATTATGTGGTAATTAATAATAATCCTAATGGCAATACTAATAATGGTTATTCTAATTCAGCTTGTTATACAAGGAATGGTACTGGTACTTACGAAAGACAAGTAGTAATAAATAATGTACAAATAGCATCCGGGCAGTCGGCAACTTTTCAGATTGTTAATAACATCGATAATAACCGAAAAACCAACTGTACCCCTGCCGGTTTCTCTTTTACTATAGAAACTCCATCATGTTGCCCCGAATGCCCTACTCTAAGTGAAACTCTTAGCTCTGGTTCTGCCACATTAACTTGGGGTGAGGTATCTAGTACTGCCACATACAGCGTTGCCGTTACCAAAGATGGTGGAGTATCTAGTTCATACAGCGCAGGAACTGACGAGTTATTAGAATTGAATAATTTAACTGATGGTACTTATACTTGGACATTGACTTTTATAGCAGATGGTTGTATTGTTACTTGCGAGCCACGTACCTTTATGGTGTGTAGTAATTTGTCATGTGTAAACCCTAATTCCATGACCCCTCGTGGTGGAGTAGAAGTAACAAGTCGTTGGCTTAGCTGGGATCCCGTGCCTTGTGCTACAGGGTATAATGTATATGTGTCTAACGACAGAGATGCATTAATGAATGGTACACCAAATTATATTCCGGCATCGGATAATCCGGAATATCTTATCCCTTTAATGCCCGAAGGTACATATTATTGGACTGCAATACCGGTAAACGATAATATGGCATCGCCGACATGTGGTTGGGAGATTATTAAAGACTTTAAACTGAGATATGCAAATTCCAACGATCGAGACATTAGCGTGTCGCCATCTACTCAAGGACGTGAGTTCTACTTCTCGCTTATGCAGAATGGTTACTACAATAAAGGGAATATTCATAAATATACTGCCATAATAGCTTCTTCGCAGACCGGCTCGGTAACATTTCATTACTATGCCAGAGAGGGAACCGGTAGACCTGTAGAAGAGGTTATTCCTGTGGAAGCCGGCACTACTACTATTGTTGAATTGGAAGAAAGTGACGTGTATCACTATGACGTTGATGAAGATTATATGCGTCGTACTGTTTTGGTTACTTCCGAATTTGATATATCGCTATATGTAGCCAACGAGGCTTATAACTCGTTTGATGCATCGGTAGTGCTTCCTACTACAGCGTTAGGAGTAGAATACATGATACAGACTTATACAAACGAGGATTTGAATGGAAGTACTACCAGTGCCAGCTCCGAGGATCGTCACCCATGTTTTATGATAATAGCAACAGAAAACGATACTCGTGTACGTATAGAAGGTGATGCAAATAAGATGGCACTATTATCGTTGCCAACAACTCCAATTGCCAGCACACCTACTAGTTGTGATATAATATTGAATAAAGGGGATTCCTACTTTATTAAAGGTAATGGTAGTGAAACTGATTTACTTGATAATTTTTCAGGACTCAAAGTATCGGTAGTAGATCGTTACGATGGCACGGAGTCAACATTGCAGTATCAAAGAGATAAATGTAAAACCATCGCAGTATTTAATGGAAATACAGTTACAGCTGTTGATGGTTCAAATAAGGATCACTTGATGGAAACTGCTTTTCCTATTTCTAATTGGGGAACAAAGTTTGCCATTACATCATCAAAGGGGTATAACGATGACTTTTTATTTGTTACTGCCAAAGAGGATAATACGACTTTTACATTCAATAATAATACATACGACTTAAATGCAGGAGTAACAACGGTACGAATGAATTTACCTCCTGATGGTGCTCATTATTTGACTTCAAATAAGCCTGTTGCGTGTTATTTATATCAAAAAGCGGGAGATGATATTGGTGCGCCATCAATGATATGGATAGCACCGGTTGAGCGTGGTTTGGCAAAGCTTACATTTTCGACTTTTGCTGCTACCAACATTGCTGCAAATGACCATTATGTAAATATCGTAATGCCGGTTGAAGGTATTGCAGAAGGGCAGCAGATAACCCTTACTCCGCCACCATTTGAGGCAACGAATAACGAAAATAATATTCGTAGATTTTTCTTTAGTGACAATAATGTAAACAATACTCCAAACTATGTGGCCGGTAGTGATAATAAATATGTATATGCCAGAGTGCGAATAAGCCATGGTACATACACATTGGAAAGCAACGAACGCAATAAAATGGTTATACATGTTTATGGTTTGGGACAATGGCGTGGTTACGCTTACAATGCCGGTTGTGCTACTATACCATACCGTAGTAATCTTATGGTGGGAACTAACAATCAAAATGGTACAAATTATGTGCTTGATGTGTCGGCTCTACCTAGCGATCACCATTTCTGTTCAGGTACTGACTACAGATTTAGCGTAAACTCAAATGCCACTAATGTGGATCATATAGATGTATATTTTAGATATGACAATGGTATAGGTTCTGTGGAAAGAGAAAGTATAAACGTAGCAGCGGGCGAAACTCATTTTGTAAAAAATATAGATCATATAGGAGAACATATTATAGAGGCCCATATATTCTCCATTGTATATAATAACGAGTTGTGTCAGGAAACTATGGTGGAAGATATTATAGAAGATAGAGTAATAGCTTTTGCACCTCAAAATAGAACGGTAATAGATTCGGTATGTAAAGGCACAGTGTATAAGTTTACAGAATCGTATTATACATACGATACCGCCGGAGTACGTCAAGGACCGCATACTTATGTTTATCCTCCAACAGGTATGACAGTGACAGAATCGACTAATTTTGAAGCGGATGGTTTTTCAAAATATGGATGTCCAATAAAAATTTATTTCAATTTAACTGTATACGATGATTTAGAGGCGGGAAATATCGAAAAAAAGAAAGTAACTTGTTCTAATCAAGGAGCAAGTGTTTCTCTAGAGATAACCAAGTTATTGTCGGTTAATCCTGCAAGTGGAGGAGATCCTGATGCTCATTACCAATGGCAGTTCCATGCAGGAGTGGAAGGCAACGAGCCTGCCGAAGGTAGCACAGGATGGAACTCGTTAGACAACCAAACGGAATCGCATACAGTAGCAGCAAATGGTTGGTATCGCAGGGCATATATATCGGAATGTGGTATAGTGTATACCGATGCCATATATGCAGAAGAAGGCGGTGATTTTAATCCCGGAACGCATACCGATGCCTCAATAACCGTATGTGGTAATGAAACAGTAAACAATACAACAATAGGTGCATGTCCTTCAAACGTTACGGGGACAGCCGGTAATTACACTTGGCAATATAATGAGACTACTTCTTATCCTATAGGTTTTATATGGCAGGAATCATCTGATAATATAAATTGGAGTCCTATTGATGTTAACAACGATGGAACTCCTGATGAAGTAGGATGCCAATATACAGTAAACGGAACATTTACATCGAACAGCTATTTCCGTCGTCTTATAACAGAGGTTGGGGGATGTCAACTTAATTTGGACATGGGTGTATTTGCAGTATTGGTTAAGCCGACATTCAATTACACTTATAAGGTATTTAATGGATGTAGCGATGGTACTAACGCTAAAATACAATTTACCATAACCAATGGAAGTGGCAACTATAAGGTATACTATATGAATGGTACTAATGAGGTAGTAGCTAATAACGTAGGTGGTGGAGTATATGAGTTTCCAATACCCGCTAATACAGGATCTAATAATGTGATATACGATATTACCATAGAAGATGAAACTTACGAGTGTGAGAAAACAGAGCAAATAACCATTGCGCCTTTGATACCAATCGAGTTAGGAAATTTTGATAGTAAAACCGGCTGTCAGGGAACACAAGTAACATTTAACCTTCCTACAATAACGGGAGGTACAGCTCCTTATAGTCTGAATTTGGATGCCGACGGAGTGGGTATAGACAATGTTACAATACCTAATATACCTAGCGGTACGCCAAATCCTCGTCTTACATATACTACAACCATTCCGGATAACTCAAATACAAGTACTATAAACTATACCGTTACTGATGCTGCCGGTTGTCGTACTGCGGTTATACCTCATAACACAATAACTGTTCACGCCAACCCGATATTAACACACCAACCAACAAATATAAACGATTGTGATGAGCCTAATGGTAAGATACAGGTTACGGTGACTAATTCTGATAAATCTGTAGGTAATTATAAATTTGTGATGACATCCTCTAATTCATCTACTTCTACCGAATCAACTCAATCTAGTCCTACAAAAGAATTTACAGGCCTAGAACAAGGTACATATAGCATAATGGTAGAAGACGGACATGGATGTAAGGCTTCGGTGGGAAGCATTATAATAGAAGACTATTTGGATATAGAAATAGGAGCAGAATTGAAAATAGGCGAAACAACCTTGACACCAGGTCAGTTTAATATTTATACATGTTGTCCGGGCTCGGTAATTACCTTTACAGTAACATCTTTAAGAGATAAAGCTACTCCTCCTAATGCATTAGCTTTGAGCGATTATACATATTCATTCGACGGTGGTAGTTTTGGAGATAATAATACTGCCAATATTACTATGCCTGACACTTGTGGAGACGTGAGAGTATCGGTGCGTGCAAAAAGTAATGAAACAGGATGTATAGAAGAAAAAATATTCCTAATAAGTGTTGCTGACAATAATGTACCGGTTGTAACAGGTGGTCAACCAATAAATATACCTACTTATTTCTGCGAAACGTTTGAAATGCCAAATTTGGCTGATCTTATAGATGTTACAGGCGAAAGTTGTGGTATTAAAAAAGTGGATGTTACACAAACAAGTTCACCTGCTGTAGATGGAAAATACAATGTGGAAGCTAATAAAACTAACGGAATAACTGTAACAGTTAAAGCTACAAACTTGTGTGGCAAAGAATCTACTCCTGCTCAAATAGTAGTAAAACCGGAACCGTGGCCAAATTTCTATATACAAGGTGATGCTGATGGCGAAAACAATTGCTATTGTGATGGTAGTACTATCGAGCTTGTGGCAAAGAAGATGAATGGTGAAACTCAAACAAACAATGATTTTATTTATAATTCCGGAGAAAGCTATAAATGGGAATATAAGAATGGTGGAGATGATGAATACGTTGATGTTACAGATCTGATAGGTCCAGATCATAATGATTACAATGGAAGATGGACCGTTAATAAACATACCTTAACTATAACTTCAGCAGATAAAACTGTAGATGAAGGTTGGTATCGTTTAACTATCACTAAAAATGGTTGTTCACGCAGTGCCGAAATAAAAATATGCGTACACCCCGCCATAGAATTCAATTTAGAATAAACGGACAACAGACAACAGACAACAGACAACAGACAACGGACAACAAACGGAATGTTGTCCGTTGTTTTTTCGTAGAGACACGCCAACGGCACGTTTCAAATAAGGCAATTTCTAAAAATTGCTTTGCAAGTGATTTACGGAATTTTGCTAAAAAGATTTCTACTTTCTTTTGATTGAGCATAGCGGGCTATGCGATTGAAAAAGAAATAGAAAGATTTCGGCAAAAAACGTAAAGCACGCAAAAGTTTAAAGAAGAATTCTTCTATTTTACTGAAACGTGGAATTTTTAGAAGTTGCCATAAGAACCCCATTAACAATTTTGCGACATTTTAACACCGCATCATTTAACATGGAGAATGGCGTATTTGAATGCTGCGATATTTTTGGCGAGAAATAAGGCAATATAGCAGAGTTATCATCGTAAACATCTGATATTCAAATAGAGGTTGTTTTCCAATAAATCAACAGGGGTTGTATTACACCACGATAGGGTGTCGTTTGCGTGATGATAGGGTGTGGTGAAGTTGACGATAGGGTGTTTTTCGGTGAAGAGTGGGGTATTTTTCAAAAACACCCCGGGGGTTTTACAAAACCATCGGGAAGAAAATACAAAATCATCGGGGAGAAAACACAAAACCATCGGGGACTTTTTGCTTTTCCCCTCCATTTTTCAGCATCAAAGGCAGCAATTTTGTCAACGAAAAAAAGTCATTTTTGACCCTTTTCAGCCATATTTTCAAGTCCCAATTTAACAATTCAAGACTTAGCGTTTAACATTTAAGGAAACGACTAGTCAACGAATGGTGCGACAGCCTCCGTTGTCCGTTGTCTTCGAATATATAGTTTTACAACGAGATATTATCTGTTACAACATCGTTAATCATTTTACGTATTATTTGCAGCATATTGGGAAGTTCAATTTTCACCACATTAAATACTACTTCGCCATCCAAATCAAAATAATGATGTGCTATTATATCACGCATTCCCATCACTCCTTTCCAGTCCATATCAGGATAATGTGATAGTAATTTTTTGTCAGTAGTTTTGTCTATACCTTTTATGCTTTCGCCTATTGCAATAAGCAACATGCATGTACTTTCCAATCGTTCTACACCCGAAGGGTCCTTATGTCAACTTCTAAAAATTTCACGTTTCGTATAAACTCAGAAGTATTCTTTGAAACTTTTGCGTGCTTTACGTTTTTTCTTGGAATCTTTCTATTCCTTTTTCAATCGCATAGCCCGCTATGCTCAATCAAAAGAAAGTAGGAATCTTCTCAAGAAAATTCCGTAAATCACTTGCAAAGCAATTTTTAGAAGTTGCCTTATAATAATCATCAACGGTAATAATATTTTCGGAATTGGATATAATACGTACCAATGTTTCTTCTATTTTCCGAAGTGAATGCAAAATATATTCCTTACACATAGATACAGTCTCTTTTAATGTCTCGTTTTAATACGGAATCCATATTGTCACGCAATCGTATTATGTCTACATTCACACCTGTAAGTTCTTGTAGTTCTTCTTTTATGTGTACCATTCTGAATATAGAAGGTTTTTCAAGTATTACACATATATCTATATCGCTATTTTCGGAATGAGTACCACGAGCCACCGAACCAAAAATACCAATACTGACAATACCATATTCTGCTGTTTTTGTTTCCTTGTATCGTCGTAAGATATCTATATATTCGCTTGTTGTTTTCATACTGCTATAATCAACATATTTTCATTTTGCAAAATTACTACTTTTTTTTCATATAAACAAACTTTGTGTAACAATTGCTTTTCGTCAACTTGGTTTTAAAGGAGGCAACTAGTGGGCGGTGCCGGATTTACGGAAATTTGGTTTAATGGTTAAGGTTTAAGGAGACTACAAGACAACGAGACTACTAGACTACTAGTGGGCGGTAGCCGGAATTATGGAATCACGGAAAGTTGGTTTAAGGTTTAATGGTTAAGGTTTAAGGAGACTACGAGACTACTAGTGGGCGGTAGCCGAAATTATGGAATCACGGAAAGTTTCCTCTATACTTTCTATACTTTCTATACTTTCTATACTTTCTATACTTTCTATACTCTCTATACCTTCTATACCTTCTACCGGAAGAGCATCAGCGACGCACCAATTTTTTAAGATATATTTTTTGTTCGGGGGAGATACGATAACTCTCGCAGGCTTTTTGTATCGTTTTATTGTGCACCCATTTATCCAACACCATATTTTGAAGCAGTGGCAGAGTGGAGTTATACTGTTTGGATAAAGCGGTGGCATAATACCAGGCTATTGCCATATTGACATAATAGTCGTCGGAATGGATTTCGGAGAGGACAACCAAATCGTTGGGAGAGAAAAGATCATCATCGAGGAAATATTGCAACAAGGTAACGACTCCAAACCTGATAGTATAAGTATGGTTTGATTTCAGCCACTTGTCTATATTATCGCGCACTATGTGGGGATGGTTTCGGAAAATTTTGGGCGGCAGAGTATCACACGTAGCCCAATTGTTTACATAAGGCAGAAAGGCATTTATATATTCCAACACCACATCAATATCCTTACTAACAGTCTGCAACAGCATTGCATGAAGATTATTCTCTTCGTAATAGCGATGAGGTAAAAGGTTTAGAAAAGCCGCAGCCTCGGGTGTTGCACACAATTCTTTTGCATACTTTCGAAGCACAGGAGTACGCACACCTATGATAGTTTTTCTGCTTACAGACGGTGTCAGTTTAGCCACAAAATCGGCATACTGCAAGTCTTGCAATGCATATAAGCGAGAGTGAATATCGTCTGTTATTGCTTGCATTCGGAATGTTTATGTTTACAATCCTTGCACTTAAACATTTCAAGATAGAGTTCTTTTAGTTGTTCTTGGCGGGCAGTATCCAACACATCTCTATAATCTTGATACTGATTCATAATAATAGTAAACAACGAATCTTGACTATTGATAACAGCCTTACGAGCAAGTTTTATGGCCGAAGTGTCGCACACATCATTCGAAAGCAACAATATACACTCTCTTTGATTTCGTTTAAGCTGATTGTCCATCTCTTTTGCTTTTTTGCGATAGGCAGTTTTTATGCTATCAAAAGCAATGGTTTGTTCGGGTGTAAGTTGTAATTTTTCTTTCAATATGCAACCTTTATGATGTTTTTTATCGCCACTATGGTGCATCTCGCCTACAGGAGGATGAGGCGGCTTCGACACCAATAAAACCAATGTCGTTATATTACATACAAGTAAAATTAGTATTGTTGCTATTATTAATCCAAAATATTTCTTCTGCATAATATTCTTTCTACAATATTTTTTGTCTAAAACGGAGTTTTACGTTATTAGACGTTATAACTTATTCATTAACCGAAAGCAACACCTCGCTAAAATAGTTAGCCGAGCTATTGATAAGAGTTTCTTCGGCAAAGACATCCTCCACAAATTTTGGAGTTTCATTGTTTTGATTAAATAGTAGATACATATTCAGCGCCACCACCATCATCAAAACAGGCAATACGCCATAGTTTATCATCTTCTTTTGCGAGTCAACATTCTTTTGATGTTTTCTAAGTCTGCTATACATAACATCGAAATTCTGTTCATCGCAACCTATATTTCTTTTATCATCTTCGATGGCATTCATCAAAAAAGCATCAAAATCTTCTTTTTTCATAACCATTAGTTTTTAATCTTCATTTATTTTCATCATCTTTCTGATATTCTGCTTGGCACGAAATATCAATTGTTCCACCGTAGTTATCGAGTTTAGTTGCATTATCTCAGCTATTTCCTTTTGCGACATTTTTTCGTAAAAGAACAACGAGAATGCCTTAGCCTGACGTTCGGGCAAAGCCTCTATAGCACGATGCAAATCGGTCAACTGTCTATTTTTTTCGTCTTCATCTTCGTTATGGTCGGGATGCTGCGACAACCTTTCTTCGAGACGAGTAAAAATATCACGTATTTTTTTCGAACGCAAAAAGTTGTAACTCTTGTTTAGTGCTATACGATACAACCATGTAGAAAGCGACGACTGCTCTTTGAACCGAGACAACGAATCATACAAATCGATGAATACCTCCTGCACAATATCTTCGGCATCTTCGTTGTTATGCACAACACCATAACTTACCGATTTTATTTTGGCATAATATTTTTGATATACATACCTGAATGCTTCGGAATCTCTGTTTTTTAATGCTTTTATTATTTCTTCTTCGCTGTATTTTTGGGTCATTTATGCTCTTTTAAAAACCACATTAACATACACAACACATTGATATAAAAAAGAGTATCACTTTTTCGACATCTCTAATGTGTTCTACAAAGATACATTTTTATTTTAGAAATAGTCTAAAATTTACAGAAAAAAAGGAATTAGGAGCCCGACAACAACGTCATAAAACAACTCCTAATTCCTATCCGTTTATTTATTTTTTAGCGTCTTTGCTGCATTTGTGGTCTTTACCATCGTGCGAACACTTATGGTCTTTAGCTTTAGCGTCTTTGCTGCATTTGTGGTCAGCGCCCTTGGCATCTTTGCTACATTTGTGATCGCCACCTTTAGCATCCTTGCTGCATTTATGGTCTTTACCATCATGCGAACATTTGTGATCTTTAGCTTTAGCGTCTTTTCTACATTTGTGGTCGGCACCTTTAGCATCCTTGCTGCATTTATGGTCTTTACCATCGTGCGAACATTTGTGATCTTTAGCTTTAGCGTCTTTGCTACATTTGTGGTCGGCACCATTTTTGCACTTATGGTCTTTTTCCTTTGCATCCTTGCTGCATTTGTGGTCTTTACCATCGTGCGAACACTTATGAGTTTTTTCGGTTTTAACCTCTTTTTGAGGAGCAACATTTTGTGCCACTGCTATTCCGAACGATAGACAGATAGCTGTTGCTAATGCAATCATTTTTTTCATTTTATTCTATATTTAATGTTTTACGTTTCTATTATTTTGGTAGCATTTTTTGTAATACCTTTTGCGCCAAAGTCAAAAAAATTGATTTTTTGCGTAATATCTTCACCACGAAAGTTACTAATTAGCATAAAAACAAATTTGATTAATAATACACTCTTAAAGATGAAAAAACTTTTTATTACACTGCTTATATTTTGTGCAACAGCAGTATCGGCATTTGCTTGCAGCATCACCTTTGAGTTACAAGACAGTAAAGGTAAAACAGTAAAACCCTCAAAAGTAAAGGTAGGCGAAGAATATGTACTTGTAGTACAATTCGAAACTACTCATGGCAACTGTGGTATAGCAGTGGAGAACACTAAATTTAAATTGGATGGCATAAAGGTAGAAAAAGCCTCTGATTGGGTGGATATAGGCAATGAAGTATACACCCGGAAATTAAAAATAAAAATAGTGGACAACAACAAAGATACCGCATCGATAGTTGTGGTAAGAGAATGTGGCAGAGGTGGTGCCTTGGAAAGTTTTGTACTGAAGAAATAGTTTTTATACCATAATTCATAATGGCTCCCCCCCTATAGCCATCAATTCCCAAAGCCGATAGATTATTCTGAATAAAAACAGATTTTCTATCGGCTTTTTCTTTAACCATAAACAAATAATAAACAAACAAATATGTAAACAATAATTACTTATTCGAAACAGCAGATAGCATTGAGGAAAGGAGAACCGCCCAACCCTACTTAGCCTACGAAATTTGACACCAGCTTATAGCCGTTGTCTGCAATCCCGATTTAGGGGTAAACAAGTAAACGAGTAAACAGAGGATTATTATTGGTATTAATTATATTTTGGAGATAAAAAAAAACTGACAAATCTAATAATTCATCAGTTTAACCACTATCATAAAAAAAGCGTGACTAAGCTGGGATTCGAACCCAGGACCCCATCCTTAAAAGGGATGTGCTCTACCTGCTGAGCTACTTAGTCTAACCTATCAAACAACAATATCATTTGTGACTAAGCTGGGATTCGAACCCAGGACCCCATCCTTAAAAGGGATGTGCTCTACCTGCTGAGCTACTTAGTCAAACCGTGTTTTTTTCTCTTCGTTTGAGGTTGCAAAATTACTACTTTTATTTGATTCAAACAACTATTTTGGCAATTATTTTTAAAAATATTTTTTAGCATACTATCTATCAAGTATTTGAAAGAGGCATATTTTTTGTTGTTTTGAGCAATTTTCGAGTATTTTTTGCCTTAAAAATTCTATTTTCACACCAATTTCGAGGTGTTTTTTGTCATTTTTTTTACAATATTCCTTCACGTAAAATATCGTGTAAATGCACCACTCCTAGATATCTATTTTCGTTGTCGGCCACTATAAGTTGTGTTATCGACGAGGTGCGCATCATAGCCAATGCTTTAGTGGCATATTCTCCTTCGGATATTGTTTTAGGACTGACCGTCATTATATCCTTTGCCTGCAAATGAGCGAAAGAGTCGTTGGCTTTCATCATTCGTCTTAAATCGCCATCGGTTATTATACCCTCTACCCTATCGTTTTGCACCACCACAGCACAACCCAAACGCTTCGACGTCATTTCCAAGATAATGTCACGCACACCTGTTGTAGGCGTAACCATAGGTCTGTCGTTTTGCTTATACAAATCTTCAACTCTCAAGTATAATTGTTTTCCCAATGCTCCACCGGGATGATATTTGGCAAAATCCTGAGCGGTAAACTTACGACACTGCAATAAAGCCACAGCCAAAGCATCTCCCATCACCAACTGAGCCGTGGTACTTGTTGTAGGAGCCAAATTATTTGGATCGGCTTCTTCATCGACGGTAGTATTAAGAACCAAATCGGCTTGTGTAGCCAAAAACGATTCGGTATTGCCCACTATGGCTATCAAAGGATTTGATGTGTTTTTTATCAAAGGTATCAAAGCCTTTATTTCGGGAGTGTTTCCGCTCTTCGAAATACATATAATCACGTCGTCGTTTTGTATAATACCAAGGTCACCATGTATAGCATCAGCAGCGTGCATAAATATAGCGGGAGTACCTGTAGAATTAAGAGTAGACACTATCTTCATACCGATATTTGCACTCTTTCCAATACCGGTAATAATAACGCGTCCTTTGGTCGAAAAAATGGTTTTTACGGCCTCCGAAAAGTCATTATCGACGTATTTTTCCAATTTTTCGATAGCTTTTTTTTCTTTTTTAATTACCTGAATAGCAATTTCTTTTATTTCATTATTTGTTTTCACGACAAAAATATTTTGTAGTATAAAAAATTATTCTTAACTTTACAATCAGAAATCGGACGCAAAATTACGAAAATATTTGCGTTTTTGGAAGAATAATTTTGTGAGTTTTTGAAAGAAATAGATTAATGACAATACAATCAGACGAAAAGAAAAACGATACTACAATAAATCTTCAAGAAATATTGAAGAAAACATTTGGTTTTAACCAATTCAAAGGCGAACAAGAAGCAATAATTCGCAGTATTTTGGATGGAAAAGACACATTTGTAATAATGCCTACAGGTGGTGGCAAATCGTTATGCTACCAACTACCTGCAATGATATTGGAGGGCATGGCTATTGTGGTATCTCCACTCATTGCATTGATGAAAAACCAAGTTGATGCAGTACGCTACAATTCGGGCAACGACACTATAGCTCATTTTCTAAATTCATCACTATCACGAATACAAATAAAAGAAGTGAAAGATGATATACTTTTGGGTCAAACCAAACTACTATACATAGCACCCGAAACGCTATCGAAAGACGACACTGTAGAACTACTAAAACAACTACACATATCATTTTTCGCCATAGATGAAGCGCATTGTATTTCGGAATGGGGACATGATTTCAGACCGGAATACCGTAAACTACGAGCAGCTATCGACAACATAAACAATCAAGCTCCGATACTCACACTTACAGCCTCTGCCACTCCTAAGGTACAACAAGATATCGTCAAAAACCTTAAAATGGAAGAAGCTAATCTATTTATTTCATCATTTAACAGACCTAACTTATACTATGAAGTTCGACCAAAGTCGAGCAACACTATGCAACTACATAAAGAGATAATTCGCTTTATAAAAGAAAACCCAAACAAATCAGGAATAATATACTGTCTTACACGCAAAAGAGTAGAAGAGTTAGCCGAACTACTAAACGTCAACAACATAAAAGCTCTACCATACCACGCAGGCATGGACAATAAAACTCGAAACGAAAATCAAGATAAATTCTTGATGGAAGAGGTAGACGTAATAGTGGCCACAATAGCATTCGGTATGGGTATCGACAAACCTGATGTACGATTTGTAATACACTACGATATACCAAAAAGTCTCGAAAGTTACTACCAAGAAACAGGACGTGCAGGACGCGATGGTGGCGAGGGCAAATGCATAGCATACTACTCTGACCAAGATGTAGAACGACTATATAAATTCTTCAACGACAAAAATGTGGCAGAACAAGAAATGGCCAACCAATTAATACAAGAAATGGTATCGTATGCCGAATCGTCGGTTTGCCGAAGAATAAATATGCTGAGATATTTTGGAGAAGAATATTCTGTAGAAAACTGCGGATGCTGCGACAACTGCATAAACCCAAAAGATAAAATTGAATCGAAAGAAGAAATGGTATACATGTTGGAAACAATACTTGCCACCCAACAATCATTTAAATCTAAAATAATACTAGACGTAATATTAGGTCGATACAATTCTCATACCAAAACATATAAACACCACCTACTCGACGAGTTTGGCAAAGGCACCGACCGCAACGATTTGTATTGGAAAGCCATAATACGCCAAGCACTATTCGAAGGATTTATAACAAAAGATATTGAAAGCTTTGGTGTGCTAAAAATAACACCATCAGGACAAAAATATATCAAAAATCCGTATCCGATATACGTTCCTTGCGACCACGACTATTCCGAAGAAGCAAACGAAGAAGTAGTTTCGATACATGCAAATGGTGGTAGCAGCGTAGGAGATGAAGAATTGTTTGTACAACTAAAAGCACTCCTTCGCACAATAGCCAAACAAGAAAAGGCTCCTACTCACGCCATATTCGAAGAACGCTCATTGAAGGATATGACAATACAATACCCCACATCAGTTGAAGAAATGAGTATGATAATAGGCGTAGGAATAAATAAGGCCAAAAAGTATGGTCAACCCTTTATAGAACTTATAAAGGAATATGTGAAAGAAAACGAAATAGAACGTCCACAAGACATATTGGTACGCTCGGTAGCCAACAAATCGGTCAACAAAGTGTACATCATACAATGCATAGACCGAAAAATATCTTTGGAAGACATCGCCCAGGGTAAGAATCTTACTATGAATGAGCTTCTAACTGAAATGGAACACATCATATCATCAGGCACGAAGCTTAACATAGACTTCTATATCGATGATTACATAGAGGAAGAACACCGCGATGACATCTACGATTACTTTATGGAAAGTAAAAGCGGAAATGTGCAAGATGCCATAGACGAACTTACCGAAGAGGGGTACTCCGAAGAAGAAATAAGACTAATGAGAATAAAATTCCTTTCAGACTACAGATAAACTTAATTAGTAATTATAATCTTTTTATACATTACCAACAATAACGAAATTAAAGAAATTATGAAGAAATATATATCAGATTTTACCATTGTAGAAAAACAAACATACGGGCAACAATACTTCAAATTAGTATTAAAACACCCCGATGTTTTACCGGAAATAACTCCAGGACAATTTGTAGAAGTAGAAGTTAAAGACAACAAAAACGTATACCTACGTCGTCCTATATCCATACACGATGTAGACACACAAGACAATACCATATCACTACTTATACAAATAGTAGGAAAAGGTACTACTACATTATCGCAACTCGAAGTTGGCGATAAACTAAACCTCGTATATCCATTAGGAAAAGGATTTTCGACAGAAGGCAACAACGTTTTATTGGTAGGTGGTGGATGCGGATTAGCACCATTACTACACACTGCACGATGCTACGCTGCAAAAGGCATACGCACCAAAGTGCTTTTAGGAGGACGTACAGCCAATCTAATACCAATAAAAGATGAGTTTAAACCCTTTGCCGAAGTATACTTTTCTACCGAAGATGGCAGTCTTGGCGAAAAAGGATTAGTTACAACACATACTATATTTTCGCAACCTTACGACAGAATAATAACCTGTGGTCCCAATCCAATGATGAAAGCCATAGCACGATATGCCAATGAAAAAGGGATTGAATGCGAAGTATCGCTCGAAAACTCTATGGCTTGCGGAATAGGAGCTTGCTTATGCTGTGTGGCAGACACCGACAATGGTCATAAATGCGTATGCAAAGAAGGTCCGGTATTCAATGCCAAAGATTTGGTAAAATGGAGTAACAGCTAATAATATCCATAGTTTTAAAACAAACAACAAATAAAAAAATAGATAAGCAATGTTAGAAGTAAATATACATAAATTAAAACTTAAAAACCCTGTAATGACAGCCTCCGGGACATTCGGTTATGGTGAAGAATTTTCTGATTTTATCGACATCAACCGTCTTGGTGGGATAATAGTAAAAGGCACTACAGGAAGCCACAGAGAAGGTAATCCTTATCCACGCATGGCTGAAACACCATCAGGTATGCTAAATGCTGTGGGACTACAAAATGTGGGAGTTGATGCGTTTTGCAGTAAGATATATCCACGTATACGCCATTTCGACACTAATGTGATAGTAAACGTTTCGGGTTCCACCATTGATGAATACTGCCAAACAGCCGAAAAAATAAACGCCCTCGACAACATACCTGCCATAGAATTAAACATATCGTGTCCAAACGTAAAAAAGGGAGGTATGGGATTTGGTACAAATCCGGAAATGGCTGCACAAGTAGTAAGTGAAGTACGTAAAGTATACGACAAAACATTGATTGTAAAACTAACTCCAAACGTAACCAATATAGCCGAAATAGCATTAGCTGTAGAAGGAGCAGGTGTCGACTCTGTATCACTGATAAACACAATGCTGGGAATGGCCATAGATGTGGAACGTCGTAAACCTATTCTATCAACCATCACAGGAGGTTTATCGGGTGCTGCAGTAAAGCCAGTAGCAGTGCGTATGGTTTGGCAAGTAGCCAAAGCAGTAAAAATACCGGTTATAGGACTTGGAGGAATATCATCTGCCAACGATGCTTTAGAATTTCTTATGGCAGGTGCTACAGCCATAGAGATAGGAACAGCCAATTTTATAGACCCAACTATAACAATAAAAGTAATTGATGGAATACAAGAATATCTCGATCGACATAATATCAAAAATATAAACGATATAATAGGTATAATGTAACCTTACGGTGAACTCCGTTGAAGGTTGACATAAGAATGCCATACCTTTTTAGCCTCTCCTAAATCCTCCCCTAAAAGGAAGGACTTTTAAAAAGCGGTATTGGGGTTATTAAAAATGTTTTTGATTTATTTTCG
>JAFZFU010000007.1 GCA_017555745.1 Bacteroidales bacterium | reverse complement strand
TCAACGTTGCGATTAAGCGAGTAAAGAGCAATGCCTAAGCATTAGCTCTTTCGAGCGGTAGCAACATCGACGAAGTCAACCACGCAAAAGTTCTTTCTGTAATCAATTCAATTTCCTAGAACGTGGAATTTTTAGAAGTTGCCTACAGTATAATGGTAACTTTTATATGTTGCCTAAATTAAATAATTAAAATAGTTTTCCGGTGTAACTACAGTATAGTCGCATTCTCCATAAGCAGTTTTGAACGACGATGGTATAGTGGTTTTTCCTTTTTTTGGATTCCATTTCATTTCAAATAGTTCAAACTTTCCATCGCGTTCTTCTATGTAGTCTATTTCTTGCTGCTCTACTGTACGCCAAAAATATGTGTTGCAATGGAGATTGTTATAATGGTTATATTTTATGCGTTCACTTATTATAAAGTTTTCCCACAAAGCGCCTACATCATCTCTAAGATGTATAGGACTGAAATTTTGCAGAATAGAATTGCGTATTCCATTGTCGTAGAAGAATATCTTTTTACCTTTCTTTAGTTCGCTTCTAAGATTTCTGCTCAAAGCCGAAAGTTTGAATACGATATAACACTTTTCCAACAAGTCTATGTATTTTTCTACAGTCTTAGAGTCGGTTCCTATGGTGCGTGCCACTTCGTTGTACGACACTTCGCTGCCCACTTGCAATGCCAATGCTACCAATAGCTTTTCTATTATGGCAGGTTTTCTTATACCCTCCATCGACAGCAAATCCTGATACATATAGCTGCCCGAGAGGTTGATGAGTATGTCTCTTGGATTGTCTGAATGATTTATTACATCTGGGTATGAGCCATATATCAGTCTGCTTTCCAAATTCTGTTTTATTTGTAGCAATCCGCCTTCGTTGTACAATTCTTGTGTAGAAAAAGGATAGAGGTGATATTCAAATTTTCGACCGGTAAGAGGTTCGTTGAGTTGTCCCTGCAAAAGAAACGACGACGACCCACTTACAAGCAACTGCACATCGGGCATATTATCAGTTATAAGTTTAAGTGTAAGCCCTATGCCTTTTACTCGTTGAGCTTCATCTATCATCACAATCTTTTTGTTGCCAACTATCAAACGAACAGTGTTGAGATTGGCATCTTGCAGCAGCGAACGCACCTCAGGGTCGTCGCAATTTAGTTCCAAAATATCCTTTTTGTCGCTCAAAATCTGCTTAAACAATGTACTTTTACTCACTTGGCGAGCACCCACCAGGATAATGGCTTTGCCTTTAAACATGTTGTTTTCAAGAACTTGATGAAGCTTGCGATGTATTAATTTCATAGAAAAAAGTTTTATATTTCGTCTGCAAAGATACTACTTTTTTATGTCTAATCCAAAAATATGGCTGTTTTTTCGGATTATAATCCAAAATTATGGCAATATTTTTGGATTAGGAACACGAGAGTATTCTTTTTGTTTAAGGTAATTTCTGGAAATTACTTGGCATATAATTTATGTTCCCTATAGGCTAAACTCAAAATCCTAAAGGGAGAACTTGAAAAGCCTGAGGGTTTTACCTCCAACAAACGGTTTTTTTGAGGTAAATAAACCGTTTATTTGGGGTAAAAAAACGGTTTTTTTGAGATAAAAAGACCGTTTTTTTATACTATACTCATCAGGGATTTCAAATTTATCCTCTAAGAAAAATAAAATTCCTTCCCGATGCAGTTTTATCTACATCGGGAGGGAGAAACATCCGACAATGACAGCGTTTTTTTCATACCCGGGGTTCATCTTCGTGACGGTATACTGTCGGCGTGTTCACACCCGGGTGTGGTGGAATTGATGGTATACCATGAATTTTCCCCTACCATCTATTTAGTATAGAATAACAATAAGCAACCCCTAAATTTTCTTTAGAAGTTGCCTATGCTCTGATATGAGGTACTGTCGACACCTCAATTGCAGAAAGTTTTTATGTATAATTGCATACAAAATCAGCCTATGACTTATTTTTTACAGAACTCTTTCTTTACCTTACGCCACAATAATATAATTAATCCAAAGCATACTGCAATACCAAAATCCAAAAGTAAACTACGAAGTGTTATACCTTCTCCCATAATACCTTCAATTATTGTAGCAGATACAAGAAACACCACTCCTGTAACAAACTCGTAAAAAAAGCCATTATCAGCAAACTTAGAGCCATTTTCGTTTTCGATAAAAGTTTCTACTATTCCTTTACCCTCTTTTCTGCCTTTTTTCCACGCATATAAAAAGGTCAAACATTCTGAAAATGCGACAGAGATTACACCGGCTAAAAACATTTTACTTATATCCATTTCTCTAAGTAGTTTAATTTCTTTACTTTTTGTCTATGTCAGTATTATTTTCGGTTTGCAAAATTACAACTATTTTCCCAAATACAGTAGTGTAACATTCAAAAAATATACCTTTACCCACCGCTAAACCGCTTTCCCAATGCCCTTGCAGTGGCTTTGCATTTACAGAGAAACACCTTCTGAGATGTATTACTTCTATCGTGAGATGTATTACTTCTCGTATAAGATGTATTACTTCTCAAAACCACCACAACCGACAACTTGATATCACCGCCACAGGAAAGAATGCGATACATAAGTATGCGGCTGTTTGGGGCTATGCGGTTCGGCACTCGCAAGTGTGCGGTTTAGGGGTCAAAACCATGGGAGTTACGGGTCAAAACTATGGCACTTTTGGGTCGTAAACCGCATGGTTTTTATCCCGAAGTGTGCCTCTTGTGATGATGGGCTATGGTATAAACCATAATTTTCTATGGTACAAACGTTCACGCTTCGTGGTATACAGGGCAAACGCACCACTTCAAATTAGATAATATAGAATAAAATAAATAGAATCTCGTTAGATATAAAACTAATTGAGAGTATATGGATATATCAATAATAATAAACAAAATTGAGGACCCAAG